>JAJDZN010000012.1 GCA_022824585.1 Bryobacterales bacterium
GTTGAAATACGCACAGGTGCCCGGCTATGCGGTGCCCACGCTGAGCGAGCTGGAGCCGTTACACGAGCGCGTGTTCGAGCTGCTGGGCTTCCAGCCCCACCCGGCACCGGCGCTGAGCGAGCCGCCAGACAACCCAGGCAATGCGCCGCCCAAGACGCCAACCTAGTCACCAACGGCCTGTTCGAAATGCGGCTGTTCCGCCCAATGGCGTACGCAGCAGGGACTCGACGAAATCACCTAAGTGACTGATCCATCGCGAGGTACATCCGCCCAAGGTTGGAGCTTACGATGGCGTACAGCCATAAACTAGTTGGGGTAAGTTGGGCCTAGGCGGACTTCACGACGGCTTCAAGTCGTGTCTGTCGCGCAACTTGCTGCGCTTGCAAGGTCTTGCCTGCCCGGGCCCGGCTCTCAGCCTGGCATGCTCATGGAACCAGCCTGCTGCGGTTCGGCGCCGGGTAGGCTGAAGGCCTGGGCGACGATGCGGCCGACATCGGCCTCACCGAGGAAGCCCTGCGGGTAGCGCGCCTCTATGCCGAGGACCGGGAGAGACCGGATTCCCCACGGCTGCATGTGAGCATCAGCGTTTCCGGCCGAGCGCTCAGCGTCTCTGCAGGTTCGGTGAAGGGCACCGCCTGCCCGGGCGTAATGCTGCAGTCCGCCTACGGCCTGTCCCAGGCCTACAGCGGCGCGCGCCGTGCCGCCCGACGGAGCAGAATTTCCGCCGCGCGCCCCATCGCCGGCCCTCAGTCCAAGCCGTGTGCCCGGTGCGGCGGCTTCTCGCGCTAGTCGCCGCTCAGCTTCGTGTGCTCGTATAGCAACTTGCCGTTTTCTTCGTAGAACCGGAAGTCAGCGCGTGCTCCCCCGCCGACGGGCGCTACCGAGATGATCAGGAAGCCGCCGCTAGCCTCGGGAGAGTGGAACGGCTGCTTGATCTTGCCGTCTGGATCCGTTGTGCCTGGATCCCCAGGAAAGCTGCCGAGAATCGCGTTGGCGTCGACCAAGGCTCCGGACGAGAACTCTTCATAGCCGTCCGGGCGGATCGAATGGTACTGCCAGTGCCTGTCGCCGCAGGCGATGAAGAAGTCCTTGTTCGTAATCCCGCTCCCGGCCAGCCATGTGAAGAACTCGTCTCCCTCGTGCCGGTAGCCGTTGAAGTTGGTGTGGTTGTCGCGCTTGCTGCTGGAGTCAGGGCCCACCATGGGAGTGGACGATATGAGCAGCTTGAAGGTCGCGTCGCTCTCCTCGAGCGTTTTCATCAGCCAAGCCTTTTGCTCAGCCCCCCAGATGGTCTTGCGGGGCCCGTCCGGCTGGTCGAGCGGGCTGCGGTAGTCGCGCCCCTCGACGAACCACACTTGCAGATCCCGGCTCACCCGGTGCGTGCGATACGTGACCGGGTCGCGCTCGGCCGGGTCAACGACCGGCATCTGCTCCTGGAACACGTCGACCCCCAGTGCGTGCGAGGGCTCGAAGCCGGAGCCGGACTCGCCCTCGTGGATGTTCGTGCGCGGATAGTAGTCGAGCTGCTTGGCGGCCCGGATCCGCACGGCGTTCACGGCGTCGGAGTCGTCGAAGCGGTGGTCGTGGTCGTCCTTCATCCAGTATGTTGCCACCTGCTGGAACAACTCGAGAAACCGCGGCTGGGAGTACTGCTCGTGGTGTTTCTTCCGCATCTCGTGCCGGGTCTGGGCTCGGCCGCGATGCCCCGGGTGGTCGTAGTAGACGTTGTCGCCGGTTCCGACGAAGAAGTCGGGGCGGAGTTTGAGCATCGAAGCCAGGGCAGGGTAGCCGAGTTCCTTGTCCGGTCCCGCATAGGGCGGTGTCCGGCTGCTGCCCGTGTAGTGGAAGAACGAGTAGTTCATCCCCGTCACGATGGCGATGCTGTATGGCTCGGCGACCGAGCTTCCCCCGAGCGTGCGAAACATCGCGATGTCGGAGACGCGAAGATCTTCGCGGTCCGGACCGTAATGCAGCCGGTAGTAATAGCGGGTGGCGACCTCTAGGTCGCTGACCTTGAGCTTGACGATAAAGTCCGTGTACGGAGACGCCTCGATCCAATCCGTGAAGCGCGCTGCGTCAAAACGCTCGTTGTCGGCGATCTCGAAGCGCGCCCAGCCGTCGGCACCGCGCACCCCCTCCCAGCGGGGATCCTGGCGCGGGTTGGACGAGGTCAGCCGCGACTGCAGGATCACGGAAGTCTCGCCCACCTCTCCCGCCATGATGCCTTGGCGCAAGTTGATGGGGAATTCGGGAGCCTGAGCGAGTGTTGGAAGCGCGAGCAGCAGTCCGGAAAGGATTGTTCGAAGCATCGGATTTCGAGCGGCCACTCTGTGCCGCACGTCCAATCCTACACGAGAGGGTCGCAGCACCACGCCATGCGCCGGGCTGCGCTCGCTTTGCTTCCTCGGCCCAGCGCGTGGCGCCGCCCGCCAACTGTTGGGGCAGGCCCGCGAGACCCGCGGTGGGCCTCGTCTGGTCCGTGCGCGACTTCCGACGCTCGGGAGCGCGCGATTGCTTGGCATGGACAACAGGTGCCAGCTGGTCGCCCAAATGGTTCCCGAGGGGCGATCTGCGATCCGGTGCCGAAGCGGTCCGCGGCCGCACGGCCTCGGACGAGTGTTTCCTGGGCACCGCGAACGCTCCTACGACAATGCTTGGTCGAGCGCTCGCATGGGATAAGATGATGCATCCCGCCCGAATCGGGTCACGGGAACCAAGTGAAGCGAACCTTCCAGCAGCTTGTCGCGACGTTGCTCGTCGTCGGCGTCCCGGCCTTCTCCCAGCCCAACCGGCTCACCGAAGTCGAGCGGGACGAGGGCTACGTCCTGCTCTTCGACGGGGACAGCCTGGATGGCTGGGAGGGCGACCCCGACCTGTGGTCCGTTCGGGACGGCGCGATCGTTGGTTCGAGCGACAGCCATCCAGTCGACGCCAACACGTTCCTGATTCACCGGAAATCGTTTGACGACTTCGTCCTGAAGCTCGAAATCCGGTTGCGGAACGGCAATAGCGGCATCCAGTTTAGAAGCGAGCAAGTGCCTGGTCCCGGCTGGATCGTCCGTGGCTACCAAGCCGATTTCTCGGATGCCGGAGAGCGTTCGGCTTGGGGCAACTTCTACGAAGAAAGAGGCCGCGGACGCAGTCTGATGGCCACGCCGGACGAAGGCTGGCGGCGGGCGAAAGATGTCGTGCTCCACCGGGGATGGAATCGCTATGAGATCCGCGCCGAAGGCGATCGCGTGCGACTGACGCTCAATGGCAAAGTGACCTTCGAAGGCACCGACGACAGGGCTAGAGCCGGTATCGTCGCGATCCAACTCCACGCCGGGCCCGCCATGCAGGTCGAGTGTCGAAGCATCCGGATCAAGCCGCTGTAGGCATCGGCGCGGGACGGGATTCCGCCGGACCCGGAGCCACTCCTAACGCTTCGAGTCCCCAGTCAGCGGCCCAAAGGCGATCGGCGGCGTGCTGGCGGCAGAACCCGAAGCACCGTCCGCTCGTTCGGCCGCAGCGGCTTGAATCAACCAATACGGTCGCGGACCACTCCCGCGCGCTTCACCCATGTGCACGAGGGCGGCGCGCATGTTCTGGCGCCAATGGGAGACTCCAATCCCGGCGGCCCTGCGGTCGGCGGGGCTGGAGCCTGGAGTCGACTAGGCGAGCGAGACGTTCTCGGCGCGGGGGCCCTTCGGGCCCTCGCCGATCGTAAACTTCACGCTATCGCCCTCGCGCATGGAATTGAACGGCGTGTCCGTGCATGCGGAGTGGTGGAAGAAGTACTCGGTGCCGTCGGACGCAGCGATGAAGCCGAAGCCTCTATCCGTGATGCGCTTGATTGTGCCGGTGGTAGATGTCATGTGTGAGTCCTTTGACCATGGCCTGCGGAAATAGACCGTGAACGAACCAAGGCATTGTCAAGTTGATCATGACAGCGCGCTCGGTATCCTGATGGGGCCGCACGGGCTACTGTAACTGCTTTCGTGAGGATTGGGGAGCCAGCGCCAAGTCTCAAGCAACTAGTGCCTCAAGCATAACAGCTTCCCACCACCTTGGCGGACAGCGCCCTAGATCCACAACCAACCGTCTGGGTGGCTGGCCGAGAAGAGGCGGCCCGACATTGCCGCGTGCGTTGGAAGACAAGAGTCGGTGCCGACCTCATCGTAGAGCGCGACTCCGGCCAATGCCGGGGCAGGGCAGAATCGTCGATGGACGCGGACGGCAAGAGGCTTCCGCACGCGCGACGCGGGGATGGGCGAGGACGCGCAGTGGGATCCCAGTCCTTGATTCCAGCGCAGTTGTCCGATAGCCTCGTTCCGAACAGGGACGCGTTACGGCGGCGCGCTACGATGAGCACGCGCAACCGTGGAATGGCGCCTCGGGCTTCATTGACCTTTTCTGCACGTGCCTGTTACTCGCGGGATAGAAGAGCGGCGGCGCCACCTCGAGTCCAGCCCGAGGCGTTTAGGGGATGATCTTGAAGGGTAGTACGGCCTCGTGACTTCCCTGCTCGCCATCAAGATTGGCGCCATTGTTGCGATTCTCGCAGTGGCTGCAGTCGGCGGCGCCATTCCCATACTCGCTACCCGCCACCATGCTAGTCATCGCTTCTTCTCGCTAGGTAATTCCCTGGCTGGCGGCATCTTTCTCGGCGCGGGCTTCATTCACCTCCTGCCCGAGGCGGCGGAGTTGCTTGGCAGTGTTGTCGAGTACCCACTTGCACCGCTCTTAGCGGCAGTTGGCGTGGCTTTGCTGTTGCTCATTGATCGTGTTGTGCTAGAGACCCGCGTCGGTCCCGAGCAAGACAGGGCAAGGAGCCGGCCGATCTATCCCTACGTCTTGCTGGTTGTCCTGTCGATCCACTCGGCTACCGCCGGCGTGGCCCTTGGGCTTCAGTCTGAAGCCGTCACTTCTCTGCTTGTCATCGTCGCCATCCTGTGCCACAAGGGCTCAGCTGGGTTCGCCCTCGTAGTCAGCATGGTTGCCGCCGGTGCCGAACGGAGACGACTGTGGACAGTGCTTGCAATCTTTGCCGCGATGACGCCGTTGGGGATTGTGCTAGGCACGATCGCATCTGGACTTTTAGAGGGTCCGACCGCTCTGCTGGTCGAGGGGAGTTTTAACGCCTTGGCGGCGGGTACGTTCATTTACATAGCGATTCTGGATGTCATCAACGCGGAAATGTCTAGTGTCGATGATCGCGTCGCGCACTTCGTGCGCAGCGCGATGGTCGGAGATGACGACCTGCCCATGCCGGCTCAGGACACCGACAGGGTGCTCAAGTTCGCCTTGGTGGCCGTTGGCCTGCTCAGCATGGCGGCGATTGGGATCTGGATCTAGCCGTGCCTGCGCTCGCGAGCGTAGATCCGGCGAGAGCGTCCGCGCTCCCCCCGCGCGAGAGGAGCGCCACCGGCCCGTCGTCGCTCCGGCGAAGCGAGTTCAGCGCGCGCCAGCTGTCGAGCCGTAGCGGGGCAAACCGGGCCGCGCCGCCGTGGACTCCGCAGCCGGTCTGCGGCGGTGATCTTGCGACCGTCGAGGCAGCCAGCCGGCGCTGAAGGCTCGCGTGGCTTGCGCCGCATCGGCCTCAGGAGTCGCTACCGCGCCGGTCCACCCGCTTCCGCAGCTTGCGCATCTCGCGGTCCAGTTCCGGAAGCCTCGCGTAGACCGCCGTCGACCGTAGCCACCTGCGGTTGTCGAACGCGGGCGAGCCAGACACCATGGCGTGGTCGGGCACGTCGTGCCCGACTCCCGATTGGGCGGTGATCACTACACTGTCACCGATCTTGAGGTGATTGATCACTCCCACCTGCCCGGCGAGGACGCAGTTTGCTCCGATAGAGGTGCTGCCCGCGATGCCGACCTGGGCGCACAGGATGGTGTTGGCGCCGACCTTGGCTGCATGGCCGATCTGCACCAAGTTGTCGATGATCGCCCCCTTCCCGATGCGAGTCTCTCCCACGGCGGCGCGGTCGACGCAAGACCCGGCTTGGATCTCCACGTCATCCTCGATGATCACGCGGCCTGTCTGAACAATCTTCTTGTGGCTGCCATCGGGCCGGCGGGCGAACCCGAATCCGTCCGAGCCTACTGTGACGCGCTGGTGCAGCGTTACACGGTCGCCCAGATGACTGCCATGGCAGACGGTAACGCCGCAATGGGCCGTGAAGTCGTCGCCGATCTGACTGCATTCTTCAATGACGGCATGGGGATGGAGCACCGCCCGCGATCCGATCCGCACGTTGCGCTCGACCACCACATAGGGGCCGACCGCCGCTTCGGGGCCGATCTGGGCGGAGGAGTCGATCACCGCGGTCGGGTGGATCGCAGGCTTGGCAGGCTGGCGGGGGTGGAACAGTTCAAGGGCGCGCGCGAAGTCCAAATACGGGTCCGTCGAGAGCAGGAGCGCGATCTCAAGCCCCTCGACCGGGGCTGCAGCCAGCAGTGCCGAAGCCCTCGTCTGCGTTGCGAGCGCCGCATAGCGCGGGTTCGAAAGAAAGGTGAGCTCCCCGGGGCCAGCCTGGTCGAGGCCCGCCACGCCTGAGATCTCCAGGCCCGGATCGCCCTCGATTCGGCAATTCAGCGCTTCGGCAATCGTCTCTAGTTTCATTCCAGCACCAATTCCCAGTATCGGTTCAGGATATCGTCTGCGCAGAAGCTGGCTGCGATTCCGGCGAACGCCAGATAGCTCCCCAACGGCAGAGGCGAGCGCCACTGCTGGCGACCGGATAGGACCGCGGCGGTGCCGTACAGGGTCGCCAGCAGGCAGGCGGCCAGCAATGCCAGCAGCGCCTCCGAGCTTCCCTGAAACGCCGCCAACATGGCCACTAGCTTGACGTCGCCGAAGCCGAGACCCTCCACGCCGCGAAGCCGGTAGAAGATCTCGCCGGTCAAGTACAGGATCCCCCCGAAGATCAGCGCGCTTGCCAGCGATTCCAGGAGCGAGACCGCCCACGGGGCGGCGTGCAGGCCCAAGAGGTCGCAGCCGACTTGGGCAACACCGGCCCGCAGGGGCACGAACGGGCTAAATGCGATACCGGCGAGAAGGCCCGAAACAGTGACCTGATCGGGCAGGACGAAGTGCTCCAGGTCCGTGAAGAACAAGATCGTCAGCATCGCTGCCAGGAGCGCGACCTTGAGGGCCGCCAGGCCCACTCCGAACTTGAGCGCCACGAGTGCGAAAAGGCCCGCAGTCGCGAGTTCGACCAATAGATAGCGCGCCGGGACGGCGACTCCGCAGCTGCGGCAGCGTCCGCGCAGCAGGATGTAGCTCAATGCCGGCACATTGTCGTGCCATGCGATTCGACCGTTGCAAGCGGGGCAGTGCGAGCGGGGCGCGACGACCGACTCGGCTCGCGGCCAGCGGTGGATGCAGACATTGAGGAAGCTTCCGACCACCAGGCCTAGCAGGAACGCGAGCGCCGTCATGCGGAATCCCCGCCCGGCGGAACCGCTGGCGCCCCCAGCACATGAGCGTACACCTGTACGGTTTGCTCAGCCATACGATTTCGATTAAATTTAACTTTAACTTTCTCAAGAGCTGCCTGCGACATGCGTTCGCGCATGCCGCGGTCCGTGCGCACGCGACGGATCGCTTCGGCAATGGAAGCGACGTCGTTCTCTGCCAGAACCCCGGTGACTCCGTTCTCGACCGCTTCCGGGATCCCGCCCACGTTGCTCGCCACGACCGGTAGGCCGGCCAGCATCGCGATCAGGATGGCCGATCCCAGCCCCTCGGACTTCGAAACGTAGAGCAGCAGATCGGCCCGCGGAACGTCCCGTGCGAGGTTGTCTGAAACGACCAATTGGGCGCCCGACCTGAGGCAGGCCGCGATCGCGAGGTCCCGTCCCTTCAGAGGGTCTTCCGAACTCGGCGTCACAACGATGAAGTCGTCGTCCGCTGTTCGCCGCTCGGATGCGCCGCTCGCTGCGTATGGTCGAAAGATCTCCTCATCCGGAGCCGCGTCGTACACGACGCTGACCCTGTCCGGCGGGACGCCTCCGCGGGCGAGCGCGTCCGCTACGTGTCGGGAGATCGCGATGAAGTGAGCGGCCTTGCGGTACTTCCACTGCGACGCCGGTCCGCGGCCGACAGGAAAGGCGACCCTCCGCGCCACCACTACCGGCTTGCCGCGCCCGTGAATCAGCGCCAGCGTGTGGGCGCGGGCATCGTGGGCGTGAATCAGGTCGCACTTGGCGGAGTGGCGCCGGATGGAAGACCAAGTTGTGCTTTCAAAGCCGCGGCGCGACCGGATGGCGGGGCCGGCCAGCAGGGTCTGGTCGCAATCGTCTCGGGAGAGGGACTCGTGCAACAGCAGCACTTGATGCTGGCCGCCGCGCATTTCCCGCCCGGTGTCGAGGTGCAGGACACGCATGCTCATGCCGTACCTAGCGGCGCGCTAGCAAGCGGGCCTTGGAGTACTTCAGGTAGACATACAGGGCGGCCATGCGGGCGATCGTCATCCCGGCGCGGCCGTCGAGGAAGCCGAGTTGCAACACGTAGGCCTTGACGAAGGAGTGGGCCGGAGCGAGCAGCGGGCGCAGGGCTCCCACGCGCCTGCCGGACTCGTGGAAGTCGCGGGCTGCCAGGTCCGTGTAACGCTCGAGATTCGCCCGGTGAGCCTCGATGGAATCGCAGGTGTAGTGCAACAGGTCCCCGTCTAGGTGGCCGCGCTCGCCGTCGACGTGCACGGACTCGTGCACGTATTTGCCCACCCAGCGTCCCCTGGTCCTGTCGTAGAGGCGGATCTTGCGGTCCGGATACCAGCCGGAATGGCGGATCCAGCGTCCGCAGTAGCGGGCCAGGCGCGGGAAGTCGTAACCAGCGCAGCGCACGGCGGCAGGTGTCAGCAGCTGGATGCTGGTCGCGAGCCTAGGTGTTACGGCCTCGTCGGCGTCGAGCGAGAGAATCCAGTCGTGCCGCGCTTGCTCGGCCGCGAAGTTCTTCTGCGCCGCGTAGCCGGGCCAATCTCTGCCGATGACCTTGGCGCCCAAGGACCTAGCAATCGCTACGGTCCGGTCCGTGGAGCCAGAGTCGACCACCAAGACCTCGTCGCAGAACCCAACCGACCGGATTGCTCGGGCGATGTTTTCCTCCTCATCGTGAGTGATGATCGTAGCTGTGATTCTCACAACTGCCGCCGGGGTCAAGGGGTGGCCGCGAGCACCCTGCTGCGATTGGCGGCAGTCTCGCCCGAGCGCACGATTCAGGCTGCGAGCGCTGCCTGTCCGGCCATCACGGGCAGGCGGCTGGTCATCAACTCGGTCGCTTCACCGACCATCCGGTCAAACAACTCCTGCACGGTGGGTACGTCGCGGATCATGCCGATGACCTGTCCGGCTGAGAAGACGCCTTGGCTGAGATCGCCCGTCTCGATCATCTTCTTGCCCTCGAGCCCCGACATGAACTGCTTGATGTCTTGGATGGTGGCGTTGCCGGTGGCCTCGATCTCCAGCACCTTCTCGGCGTTCTCGTTGGCCAGGTAGCGCGCCGTGTTGCGCAGCGTGCGCATCAGCAGTCTGGTGTCCCGCTCGCTGGCGTTGACCAAGGCCTGCTTGACCGCATCGTGAATGGGGCACTCGACGGTCGCAACGAAGCGTGTTCCCATGTTCATGCCATCGGCTCCCAGCGCCAGCGAGGCAACCAGCCCGCGCCCGTCGCCGAAGCCTCCCGACGACACCACGGGAATGCTCAGGTTGTCGCGGGCCAGCGGGATCAGGATCAGGGACGTGACATCGTCCTCGCCGGGATGTCCGGCGCACTCGAAGCCGTCGATGCTGACCGCCGCGCAACCGATCTTCTCGGCCTTGATGGCGTGCCGGACCGAGGTGCACTTGTGGATGACCTTGATGCCTGCCTCGTTCATCATCGGCATGAACGTTTCAGGATTGCGCCCGGCGGTCTCGATGAAGCGAACACCCTCGTCGATGCAGGTTTGGACGTAGGCCGGAAAATCAGGCGGGCGCAGGGACGGCAGGAAGGTCAGGTTGATGCCGAACGGCTTGTCGGTCAGGCTGCGAACCTTGCGGATCTCGTCGCGCAGCTTTTCGGGGCTGTCGTGCGAGAGCGCGGTCATGAACCCGATGCCCCCGGCCTCGGCCACCGCAGCCGCGAGTTCGGCTCGGGCCAGCCACATCAGCCCGCCTTGGATGATCGGGTACCTGATTCCGAACATTTCTGTGATTCGTGTCTGGAACATTCTGAAGTCCTGAGCTCCCGGCGCCGCTGTCGGGCTTCCGTAACAACATACCCGATTCCGGGCGGCGGCCGCGCAATGCAAGTGGTGGCGCGGCCAGCCGCCGGCCGAGCTAAGGGAGGAAACGGTCTTGGACGGCCGTGTCGGGCATCGCGCAGGCGTTTGCACCGCGGGCCAGCCGGTGCCGGTTGCGGGCAACGGCATCGTAGCATCGGTCCAAGAACCGTCTCGGCAGAAGTCCCAGCGCAGCGATGCCCTTCCATGGCCAGGCCAGCCCACGCGCGATAAACAGGGCGGCGGCCGCGCGCTCGAGGACGGCTTGACCGTTGCGTTGCCAGTCGGGGAGCACGTACATCGTGCCTGCCCCGCGCGGCGCGACGCTTCGCTCAGCAAGCAACTCGCCAGCTGTCGCACTGTCGAGCGAGGCGAATTGGAACGCCGCCGCGGGATCCAGCCGCGCCACGGCCAGCACGGCGTTTCGGCAGAATCCGCAGCCTCCGTCGTACAGGATCAAGTGACGGGCCTCAGGTGCTTGAGCGGCTGTGCTGGGCGAAGTCTGCATGCTACTGAGAGCTGATGGACGGACTGCCTGCAGGGCGCCCAAGGGGTCGAGATGCCTGGGGAAGGCTCACTCAAGCCATTCCTTGCCCCTATTAGAGTTGCACGTCAAACGGCCGGGCCGAACTGGGCTGGCCAGATCTCCTGCACGAGCGCTCGCGGGAGACCATGGCACACGTGGCGGCGCGGTATCTGGCACCATGATGTAGGAATCGGCCGTGCGGCAGATCGTGATTGGAATCAGCGGAGCCAGCGGGGCCGTCTATGGTGTCAGGCTGCTCGAGCGTCTGGCGGCGCTCGAAGACGTTGCGACCCACTTGGTCGTAACCCGCCCTGCGGAGAAGACGCTGCATCAAGAGACCGGCAGGCTCTTGGCCGATCTGCGTCCCCTCGTCGAAGAACTCCATCCGGTGGACCAAATTGGCGCCGCAATCGCCAGCGGATCGTTCCTCTTCGATGCCATGGCGGTGGTGCCTTGCTCGGTTCAGACCATGTCGGCCATCGCCGGGGGCCTGACTTCCAACCTCCTCACCAGGGCCGCCGATGTGGCCCTCAAGGAACGACGCAGGCTGGTGCTGGCGGTGCGGGAGACACCATTGCATCTAGGCCACCTGCGGAACATGGCGGCACTGTCTGAAATGGGAGCGATCATCGCCCCGCCGATGCCGGCGTTCTACACTCTGCCCGAGACCGTCGACGACATCGTCGACCAGCAAGTGGGACGCTTGCTGGACCTGCTCGAAATCCGGGACGAGCGAACCAAGCGCTGGGCTGGGATCTAGAGTGAGGCGAGCTCATACTCACGAGTTGGCTGGTACGGGCTCGGCTGCGCGTCCGCGCGTCAGCTGGCCTACAGGTCGCCTGGCGTCGGCCCTGACCGTCGCGGCGCTAGCGCTGATGGCCACATCCGGGGTTGGCTGGGGGCAGGACTGGCCGCAATTCCGCGGGCCGAATCGGGACGGCGTCGTTCCGGGGCGCGAGTCGCTGCCGCAGTTTCCTTCCGGTGGCCCGCAGATGGTTTGGGATCGCACGGTCGGATCGGGATTCAGCGCCCCCGCTGTAGCCGGCGAGCGGATGCTGCTGTTCCATCGCCAAGGTGGCAACGAGGTTGTCGAAGCACTCCGGGCCTCCGATGGAAGCAGCCTGTGGAAGTTCGCCTATGAGACCACCTACAAGGACGATTTTGGGTTCGAGAACGGCCCTCGGGCCACTCCAGTGATCGCGGATGGCCGGGTATTTACCTTCGGCGCAGCGGGCGTGCTGCACTGCTTGGACTTGGAAACTGGCGCGAAGCAATGGAGCGTAGACACGCACGCTGAGTTTGGCGTGCGCAAGGGCTTCTTCGGCGCGGCCTCGACCCCGCTCGTGCTCAACGGCAGGGTCATCGCCAACATCGGGGGCTCGGACGGCGCTGGTGTCGTCGCCTTCGATATCGACTCAGGGGCAACTGTTTGGGCCGCCACAGATCACGAAGCCAGCTATGCGTCGCCGGTGGCGGCGCGCATCGACGGCGCGCTCCTCGCGATCTTTTTCACGCGGGAGGGCTTGGCTGCGCTGGACCCGCGATCCGGCCGGGTAGTCTACGAGCGGCGCTGGCGATCGAGAAGCCACGCGTCAGTGAACGCCGCTGCCCCGATAGTGCTCGGAGACATCGTGTTCCTATCCGCCTCCTACGGCACCGGAGCGATCGCGATACGGCTCCGCGAGGGCGAGGTGGAAGTGGTCTGGTCCGGCGAGGACGTGATTGACAGTCACTACTCGAGTTGCGTGCGGTCCGGCAGCACGCTGTTCGGCTTCCATGGCAGGCAGGAGTACGGCCAGACGTTTCGCGCCGCCGATCTGGTCACCGGCGATGTGCTCTGGTCTAGCGAGCGCATGCCTGCCGGTTCGGTCATCCGCGTCGGAGACAGGTTGCTGCTGCTGCTCGAAACGGGCGAGCTGCTGTTGGTTGCCGCGTCGCGCGAGAAGCTCGAAGTGCTGTCCAGAGCGCAGATCCTGGGACGCGAGACCAGGGCTTTCCCGGCGGTTGCCAACGGACTGCTGTTCGCCCGCGACAAGGACACGCTCGTCTGCCTGCGGCTGTGGGACAAATGAGCGAGGGCTGCAAGCTGGGCGATTCGGATACAACTAGGTTTTCGCTAGAATAGCTGCGGACTGTCGGCGATGTTCGGCAGAGGGGAGGAAGGTTTTGAGATTTCGAATCATCGGCTGCGCTGTGGCCGCCGCGCTGGCAGCCGTTCCGTTGGTCGCCCAGCATGCAGACGACACCATCAAGAACCCATTCACTTCCATTGACGACGTCGAAGCTGGCGGACGGTTGTATCGATCCCATTGCGCGGTCTGCCATGGCATCGAGGGCGAAGGCGGCCGGGGCGTCGCGTTGACGACCGGGCGTTTTCGCCACGGCTCGTCGGATCGGGCGCTCTATAACACGATCTCGGTGGGCATCCCGGGCACGGAGATGCCGGGTATCTTTTTCAATGGCAGGCAGATGTGGCAGCTGGTCGCGTTCGTGCGTTCCCTCAGCGAGGGCAAGGCGGCCGAGCAAGCGACCGGAGACCCCGAGAAGGGCAGTGCCGTGTACGCTGCCAACGGCTGCAGCGGCTGCCATCGCATCCGCGGCGTGGGCGGCCGCTTGGGTCCGGACCTGACCGATATCGGCATTCGCTCCATGGGGCACTTGCAGGCGTCGGTGCTGGATCCGAACGAATCGGTGCTGCCGCAGCACTGGATGGTGCGTGCCAAGTCCAGCGACGGCAAGCCGATCACAGGCTTGAGGCTGAACGAGGACACGTTCTCGGTGCAGCTGATCGACGCTTCCGGCTCCTTGCTTTCTCTGCACAAGGCGGACTTGGCGGAGTTTGAGGTCGACCGCACTTCGGGCATGCCTTCTTTCGAAGGCAAGATTCAGGGCGACGACTTGGAGAACCTGATCGCCTATTTGGCGAGCCTGCGCTTGGGGGGTGCCAACGATGCGTCGCAGTAACCAGCTTGGGATTGCGGCCGGTGCGCTGCTGCTGACCGCCCACCTCGGGGCGCAAGTGACCTATGAGCGCATCCTGCGCGCCGAACAGGAGCCGGGCAACTGGTTGACCTACAACCGCACCTACGACAGCCGGCACCACTCCCCTCTCGACGAGATCAACCGCGAGAACGCCGGCGACCTTGAACTGAAGTGGGTCTTCCAGGCCGATTCGCTGGAGAAGTTCGAATCGACGGCGCTGGCAGTCGACGGCGTGATCTACAACGTGCAGATGCCCAACGACGTGGTGGCACTCGACGCAGTCACGGGCCGCAAGTTCTGGCAGTACACGCACGTGATGGCGGAAAAGGTTAACGTTTGCTGCGGTCGGATCAACCGGGGCCTCGCGATCCTCGGCGAGACCCTGTACATGGGCACGATCGACGGCAAGCTAGTCGCGCTGGACGCCAAGACCGGCGCGGTGGTCTTCTCCAAGCAAATCGTCGACCCGTCGGGGGGATATTCCCTCACGCACGCTCCCCTAGTGGTGAAGGACAAGATCATCTTGGGCTCGGCCGGAGGTGAATACGGCATCCGTGGCTTTATCGCGGCGCTGGATCCGAAGAACGGCGACGAGTTGTGGCGCTTCAACACGATTCCCGGCCCGGGCGAGCCTGGCCACGAGACGTGGTCCGGCGATTCGTGGAAGCGGGGCGGCGGCTCCATCTGGCTGACGGGGTCGTACGATCCCGACCTGAACCTGACCTATTGGGGCGTGGGCAATCCGGCCCCTGACTGGAATGGCGACGTGCGCCTGGGCGACAACCTGTACTCGGACTCCGTCGTGGCGTTGAATGCCGACACGGGCGAGCTGGAATGGTACTTCCAGTTCACGCCGCACGACGAGTGGGATTGGGACGCGGTGCAGATCCCTGTCCTGGTCGACCGAGACTGGGAGGGCCAGCCACGCAAGCTGATGCTGTGGGCCAACCGCAATGGCTTCTTCTACGTTCTCGATCGCGTCACCGGCGAGTTCCTGCACGGCAAGAACTTCGTCAAGGTGACGTGGGCCAAGGGCCTGGACGAGAACGGTCGACCGATCAAGGTCCCGGAGGCTTCTCCGACGCGCGAGGGCGTGCGTGTTTGGCCGGCCGTGCAGGGCGGCACCAACTGGTATTCGCCGGCGTACAGCGAGAAGACCGGCCTGTTCTACGTGTCCTCTTGGGAGTACTCGAGCGTCTATCACAAGGGCGACCCGCTGTATACGCGGGGCAACCGCTACGTGGGCAGTCTGCCGCAAGGCGTTTGGCCGAACACGATGGAGGACGAGGACGAGCAGCAGGGCCACGGCGCGATCCGGGCGCTCTCGCCCGACACGGGCGACCTCGAGTGGGAGTTCAAGATGACGGGCGTCGGCGAGAGCGGCATTCTCTCGACAGCTGGGGACATCCTCGTCACCGGCACGATGGATGGCTACATGCTGGTGCTGGACTCGTTCACGGGCAAGAAGCTTCTCTCGCTCAACTTGGGAGGGAAGATTGCCAACTCGCCGATCACCTTCACGGCCCAAGGCAGGCAGTACTTGGCTGTCACCTCGGGCAACGCCATGTTCGTATTCGGGCTGCGGTAGCTGCGCTGCCCGGCTCGCCGGCAGCTCCGCGAAGCATGCTGCGGTCTTGAGATGGCGCTCCGGGGAGTGCTTGTAAACTGATCCATTGACGGACGGTGCGAGCTCGAATCGCTGTCGACCAGCTCGCTACTTCAACGCGGAATTCGGCTCCCTTGCGGAGCGGTCGAGCGACGGGGGCTCGTCCGCACTGAAAGAGCTTCGCGTGCGCTCAATGCGCCCCTATCGATCGGGAGAATCGTGTCTGAGACAACATTGCTGATCGACTTGGCGTTGCTGGTCGGCATGGCGATCCCGATCGTGGCCCTGGCGCACCGGCTGTCGGCCCCGCCTCTGGTGGGGTTCCTGGTAGCCGGAGTCCTGGTGGGTCCCAACGGATTCGGGCTGATCGGAGCCACGGACGAGGTCGAGCTCCTCTCTGAAGTCGGCGTCGCCCTGCTGCTCTTCGCTGTGGGCCTGGACCTGTCTCTTTCCCACGTCCGCCAATGGGCGCGCGCGGTATTCCTCGGCGGCGGGTTCCAGATGGCCGGCACGCTGCTCGCGGTGGCTGCGGCAGCGATTGCGCTAGGCCTGCCGCCGGTTCATGGGATCTTCTACGGTGCCCTGGCTGCGATGTCCTCGACCGCCATCGTGACCAAGACCTATTCGGACAGGGCCGAGCTGGACTCGGCGCACGGGCGTGCCGTGATTTCCATTCTGCTCTTTCAGGATCTGTGCGTATTGCCGCTCATTCTAATGCTGCCGGTGCTTGCCGGCCTGGGAGCCGTTGACATGGGCTCGGTGGGCATCGAGTTCCTGAGCGGGCTGGCGATCATCACCCTGCTGGTGGTTGGAGGCCGCTTCGTTGTCAGGCGAACACTGGACCGGATCGTGCTATTCCGCGACCGCGACTTGTTCACGTTGTGCGTGGGGTTCTTCTGCATCGGGACTGCCGTGGTGACGGAGCTGGCAGGTTTTTCCATCGCCATCGGTGCCTTCATCGCCGGGCTGATCATTTCGGAATCCGAATACGGGCTTCAGGCGCTGTCGGACGTATTGCCCTTTCGGGCCATGTTCAGCGGGATATTTTTCATCTCTATCGGCATGCTTCTCGATGTCTCCGCCGTGATGACGCAGCTTGGAGTTCTCGTACCACTGCTGGCGGTGCTCTTCGCGGTCAAGGCCGCGCTGGTGGTGGGCTCAGTCGTGGCGGTGGGCGGCACGCTCTCGACTGCGCTGGTCAGCGGCCTCACGCTTGCACAGGTCGGCGAGTTCTCGATCCTGCTGGCCTCTGTGGGCTTGCCTCTTGGGCTCTTCCGTGAAGGAGACTACCAGCTATTCCTCACTACAGCCGTCCTGTCGATGATGGCCACACCGTTTCTGATCCGGTTCGCACGACCCATTGCCGAACGGATCGCGCCAGCCGACAGGGGCTTGCGGCGGCTCGCCGAGGCCGAAGCCGCTTCGGCGGAGACCCTGTCGGATCACACCATCATCGTCGGCTACGGCGTTGCGGGGCGACACTTGGCTCGCGTGCTCAAGGCAGCCGGCATCGCTTGCATCGTCGTCGAACACGACGCGAATCTCGTCCGCCACGCGCGCGAGGACGGAGTCCCGGTGGCCTTCGGGGACGGAACGCAACCGGCCGTATTGGAGCACGTAGGCGCACGCTCCGCGCGGGTGATCGTCTTCGCCATCTCCTCGCCAACCGACGAGGGGCGCGGCGTGGCGGCCGCCCGTGACCTGAACCCGGCTGCCCGGGTCGTGGTGCGCGCCAGATACACGCACTCCATCGACGGCCTGATGTCGCTGGGGGCCTCGGACGTCATCGTGGAGGAGTTCGAGGTCTCGATCGAACTGTTCTCGAAGGCGCTTGAGAGCTACCGGATTCCGATCAACCGGATATGGCAAGAAGCCGAGACGGTGCGCACGGAACACTACGGGCTGCTGCGCGGCACCGCACAGCCGGACCTGCGGCTCGATGCGCTGAAGCACCTCGGCATTCATGATGCCTTGGAGCTGGTAGAAATCCAGGCTGGAGCGAGCGTGATCGGCATGAGTGCCACATCGCTGCAACTCAGGCGTCGTACGGGTGCCGTGCAGATCGCTGTGGTGAGGGAGGGCGAGCCCATATACCGCCGTGACACGGACTTCCATTACGAGCCCGGCGACACGGTCGTGCTGGTAGGCGACCGGGACGGCCTCGACCGGGCCATTGCCCTGTTCCAGGAGTAGCCCCGAGGTGCTGCCAGGACGAAGTGCTGGCAAGGTTCGCGCATCAGTCACTGTCACCGCGGGAGTGCCCGGAATTCGACGGTGCCGTTTCTGACTACGCGTAAGGGACGAATTCCCGTGCCTGCCACGCATGGTCGTCTGTCGAAGCGCTAACTCGGACGTATAATTCCCCCATGACGGCACTTCGGAGCTTCCCGCTGTGGACCACCCTAGCGATTCTGTGCGGAGCCTCGGCTTCGTCCGGCGTAGCTGCCTCAGAAAAGCCAAACATTGTCCTGTTCTACATAGACGACTTGGCTTGGAACGGAACGCCCGTTCCCATGGATGCTTCGATGGACAATTCCCGCATGCCGGCCTTGCAGATGCCAAATCTTGAGCGGCTGGCTCGTCAGGGAATGAGGTTCCGCAATGCCTATGGCTCGCCGCAGTGTTCGCCCGCCCGCGCCTCGCTGCAGACCGGGCAATCGGCTCCGCGCAGCGGTTTCACGGTCTACCTCGGATCAAAAGACCCCTACTATGACACGAAGCGGGAATATCAGCGATATCCGCTAGTTCCGAACGTGTCTGACCGGGAACTCGACGAAGACGCGGTCACCATTGCCGAGGCACTCAAGCCGCTGGGTTATGCCAGCGCGCATGTTGGCAAGTGGCATATGAGGGGAGATCCTGGAAAGGAGGGCTACGTATTGCATGATGGCGATACGAATAACAATCCCGGCAACACTCAGGCCGGCATGAGGCGGATGCCAGAGGTCGTAACAGACCCAAAATTGATGTTCAGCATCACGGAGAAGGCGATTGGTTTCATGGAGAATCAGGTCCGAGAGGGCACGCCATTCTATCTTCAAATATCTCACTATGCCATGCATGCAGGCAGGGAGTGCCTCCATGAAACTCGCAAGAAATACGTAAACCACCCTCTCGTGCAGGCTTGGTACGAAGAACACAACAAGAATCCCGAGACCGTCAACCGGAAGGATGATCCCGCAATCTGGCTTGGGATGGGGGAGGACTTGGACGGCCGGATCGGCGCCGTGCTTGACAGGATCGCGGAACTGGGGATCGAGGGCAACACCTATGTCATCGTCGTGGGTGACAACGGCTACCGACACGAGGAGCTGCAACTCAAGCCCAGCTTGAAGCAGCCGCTGCACGCAACGAAATGGTGGTTGTGGGATGGAGGCCTGCGAGTTCCGATGATTGTCAGGGGACCGGGCATCGAGCCAGGCACATCGCTCGCCGCAAATGTGGTCAATTATGATTTCTTGCCGACCTTTGTCGACTGGGCTGGAGGTGACCCGGAAGAATTGCAGCACATTGACGGTGTCAGTCTCGCAGGTTACATGGCCGGGGAGGAACCGAATGAGGACTTCCTGAAGCGCAATCTCTATTTCCACTATCCGCACTATCGGAACAGTGTGCCCCATTCCGCGATGATTTCCGGTTCATTCAAGGTCCTCCACTTTTATGATCGGCCGGAAATTCCGATGCTGTTCGATGTTTCGGCCGACATTGGGGAAGTGACGAACATTGCGAAAAATCAACCAAGAACACACAAGAAAATGTACGATGAAATGATGCATTACCTAGAAGAAGTAGGAGCTCGATTCCCCAAAGTGAACCCGGAATACGATCCTGAAGTGTACAGGGAAAATAGGGACTTTAAAAGGCGGAATATGTGGGGGCCGTTCGAAGGACGACGTGCTCTGGAGGATGATGAAATCTAGGCTGCCTGACGAGAGCTGAGGACGTCGGGGAGAACGGCGAGCGTTCGAGGTTCGTGCCGATCAACTTGCTCCGAATACCGCTAGGCCCCGCCGGCCGCAGCCGTCACTGGCGTCTCAGCCATCCGCGGGGGTTGCTCGCGCTTGCCTCGTTCATGTCCCTAACCACCCGTGCGAGTTCCTCGCGCTCGCGAGGGCGTCGCGCGGATACGTCGTAGGATTCGGCCGGGTCTAGGTTGAGATCGAACAGGAACGGCCCGTGCTTGGCCATCCAGTAGGCGCTGTTCTCGCTGCGGTGTCTGCCGATGTACTTGAGGTTGCCCGGACCCCGGACTCCGGCGAACTCCCCGCCTTGGACGAAGAACAGCGGCCGATCGGGAACGGCCTCCGCTGCGCCCTTCAGCAGGGGCGAGAGATCTGCACCGTCGACGATTCGGTCGCTGGGCGCGGGCAGTCCTGCCACGCCGAGGAATGTCGGAAACAGGTCGATGGCCATGGCCGGGGTGTCGCTCACGCGGGCGCTTGGAATGGTTCCCGGCCAAGATGCAATGAACGGCACGATCTGGCCTCCGTCGAAGCTGTTCGCTTTCCTGCCCCGATGTCCTCCGGGAGAACCCTCGTGCCATGGACCGTTGTCGCTGGTGAACACGAACAGCGTGTCCTCGAGCAGGCCCAGCTCCGCCAGCCTCGCGCGGATTTCTCCCACGCTCCAGTCGAGCTCTTCCACGCAGTCGCCGTAGGAGCCGGCATTGGACCGCCCCGCGAATCGTTCGCTGGCATGGACCGGGACGTGGGGGAAGGGAGATGCGTAATAGACGAAGAACGGCTTTTCGGAAGCCCGGTCAATGAAGCTGAGGACCTCGTCGGTCAGAGTCCGGGTTAGCTGCGTCTGGTCGGCCGGCGCCTCGATCGCCACATCGTCGTTGCGATACATGGCGTAGGGCTTCATGTCGTTGGAATAGTAGCTGCCAAAGAAGTAATCGAAGCCCTTCTGGGTCGGAAGATGGGGGCTGCGGTCGCCAAGATGCCATTTCCCGAACATGCCGGTCTGGTAGCCTCCGGCTCGCAGTGCCTCTGCTACGGTGACCTCGTCCGGTGGAATACCGCGTATGCCGTGAGGGAATGTGAAAGTGTTCACGACAAGGCCCATCGGAGTTCCTGAGGGGAAGAAGACCGAATGCATGAATCCACGGGTGGGATAGCGGCCTGTCAGGCAACTGAACCGCGAAGGAGTGCAGACGGGGCTTGCGGCGTAGAAGTTGGAAAGGCTGACACCGGCACGAGCGAGAGCATCTAGATGCGGCGTACGAATTGCCTTCGAACCGTAGCTCGCGAGGTCCCCGTAGCCGAGATCGTCAGCGAATACCAGCACGATGTTGGGAGCCTTGGGCCCAGCGCTGCCGCTCAGCGCGGCCAAGTAGTCGCGGTGCTCGTCGAGCCGGATGTCGGGATCGCCCCTGGCGATCCACCAAGCGCAGACGACGGGAACCAACGCTAGGGCCGCCAACAGACAGGCCAGGATCAGGGTCCATCGAAGAAGCGCTCGCATGTTCAGGCCTTGCACTAGCGTACGTGCGGACGGGGATGGTCGTGAATCGGTCCCTGCGGTGCCGGGAGGGCACCCGGCCTCGAACCTACTACCCTAACTCATTTTCGACAGTAAATTTCGGGTCGGTACGTAGTTTGAACGGTTTACGGCCGCAAACCCTCCAAATTGCGAATTTTGTAGTGCCACGTTTTTTTCGTATATTGCGCATTTCATCCTTGCAATAAATGTTTCTTTTATG
>JAJDZN010000179.1 GCA_022824585.1 Bryobacterales bacterium
TTCGGGAGCATCTCCTTCAAGACCGCTTCGTACAGGTCGGGGTCGTGCTGCTTGATGTAGTCGTGGCCGATCGCAAACTGGAACTTGAAATTTCCGTTGCCCCTGAAGCGCAGCCCGTCCGTCGGGTAGGACAGCTCGAGCCTTGTTCCGGCGGCGATCCATTCCTTCATCCCGATGTCGGCCGCCTCGCCATCGGGAAGGTCGAAGACTCTCTTGCGATCTCCCAAGTGGACTGCCAGGCGGATGGGGTCGCCAGCGTAGATTCCGGTCTCGTCAGCGTCGTAGACGCCGCGATCCATGCCGGCGGCGCGGATCTTGATGCGGTACCACCCGGTAGCGGGGGCGGCTTGGAAGTTCGAGAAATATACGCGCAGCCGCGGGTCTAGGAAATCGATGCTCTCCGGCGTGCGGCTCGCCCACCCGCGTCCTGCCGCTTGCGCCAGGCTGGTCATCCGCATATCGCCGGCTGTCACCTCGTAGCGTCGAGCCTCCGAAGGCGCGCCGGAAAGGATGGTCGCGTCAACAACCCTCCGGAAGGCTTCGATGTACTGCTCCAGATGGAATTGACTCAGCCCGAGAGTGTCGCCAATCGTGTCGAATCCGTCTTCGAGAGTGTCGCCGAGCAGATTCGCGAGCGGTTGGTGGGTGCCGGCGTCCTCGATCAGGAGAACGTCACTGACGCTGTTGGCCAGCTCTCGGTTGTTCAGTCTTCTCGGCGGTGCGGGTCTCGGCCGAGCGGCTGCATGTTGGTGGGCGCGAATTCTCTCGTCCAGATACCGGACCAGCCGCCCGCGCTCCGCGACGGACAACCGGCTCTCGTTTGCAGGAGGCATATAGCCAGCCTCGACATAGGCTCGGCTTTTCGCCCAGAGCTCAATGCTCTGGGCGTCGGGGCCGCTGCCGAGGGAGACTATGCTGAAGCCGGCCGGCGGATCCACTTCTTTGTGGCACGTTGCGCAATGAGCCTTCAGCAGCGCGTGGTCGGCAAGAGCCGCCTGAGAGATCGCAAGCGCCGCGAGGAAGGCTGCCAGTCGGTGAAGACTAGGCATGGCGCAGGTCGAACGATCCCGTGCTGGCGTTGAACCTGTCCCTTTCGATGCCGAAGCGTTGGATCAGCGTCAGGAACAGATTGCAGAGGGGCATGTTAGCGCCGGAGGAGCTTCGCGTGTCGACGTGGCCGCGGTGCTTGAAGCCGCCGCCCGCCACCAAGATTGGCAGGTTTCGGTTCGAATGCGTGCCGCCATAGCCCATGCCGCTACCGAAGAGGACGATCGTGTGATCGAGCATCGTGCCGTCCGCGTTGGGTTCTTGGATCGCGTCGAGCTTCCTGAGGCACCTCGACAGCTGCGCGAGCTGGAAGGACTCGATCGCGACCAGCTCGGCGACGATCTCCTCTTTCTTGCCGTTGTGGGTGCAGGCGTGATAGCCGCGCGTGACGCCGTCGAGGTCCCTGTAGCTGAGCTCGTTCGGAAACGCGACGGTGGCGACCCGGGTCAAGTCGGTCTGGAACGCGTAGGCGACCATGTCAAAGATGGCGTTGTAGCGATTCCCCACGGTCGCTTCGTAGGCAGAGAAGTGCTCGGAGATGTCAAACCGCGGCTTGTCGCGGTCGATCCATTGCGCACGGTCCGCGAAGCTGCTTTCCAGCTCTCGCACAGAGGTTGCGTATTGATCCAGGCGTTCCCTGTCCCGGCTGCCCACGCGCCGGCTCAACGCGGCCAGCTGCTCGCCGGCGGCGTCTAGGATGCTGCCGTTGCGCTCGATCAATGCCCGTCGCGCCGTCCGCTCTTCGGGTGTTCGGTTCAGGAAGAGGTGATCGAAGAGCCTCTGGGGGTCCGTGAACGGCTTCAACTCGACGCCGTTGGAGTTCCAGCTCATCCGGATCCCGCTCTCGAGAGCCGCGTGGACCGACGCGAACCGAACGCGGCCGGATGTCCTCCGAGCGATCACTTGGTCGACGGAAACGTTCCTTTCGGGGTACGCCTGGCTGTTCTCGGGCAAGATGCCGTTCAGGAACGAGATCTCGCGGCCATGTCCGTTGACCATCCCGTGATCGGTATGGGCCAGGATGGAAATCCGATCCTTGAGCCACTCGAGAGAGCGGAGGGTCTTGGGAAGGGTGACGGTCTTGCCGAATCGCTCCGGGAAGAAGTTCTCGGGGTGCATTCCGAGCGGGTTGCCGACGATCAGGAGCCGCAGGGGGGCGGACTGGTTCGCGAGCGCTCCGGCCTCGAGCAGGGGTAGCGCCAGCGCCCCGCCAAATCCCTTCAGGACGACGCGACGATCCATGCCTGTTCCTCTCAGAACCATCCTGGCCAAGCTAGGTCGGTGCCGGCCCCGGCAGTTGCATCCCGATCTTGGCGGACGATGCCAAGACCGATACAGACCGTAGCAACAACCTCGCGATCCTCCGAGCTTTGCCCTACACCGGTCCTTCCTCTGGCCGGGTCTGCGAACACTATCGTCATGATAGTGCCGCGAACGGTCGCATTACAAGGAAACGAGGATGCCGTGTGCTGTGGAAGATTGCACGGCATGCCACGCGTGCGGCTTGGACGGCAGTCCACACAAGCCTGGTATGCCGCTTCGCCAAGGCTGACCTAGCAGCCATGCCCAGCGTGAGCAGGCGACGCGCCCTGAAGGCAGCCGGAGGGCTCGCAGCCATGCCTGGGCTGGCACTGCCGACTCGTCCGCCGACGATCTCGGCGGTCTGCCGCGCGTCGAGCAGGATCTCGCCCGACCGCCGTCCGTTCGCGAGCACGAGCAGATTTCCGCGGGCGGTCAGCCCATCGCGGAAGTCGAGCTTGTCGCCCGCGAAGTGAAGAAGGTGGCGAGCGGATCTGGCGACGAATTCCATGCCCACACCTTCAATCGCTCGATTCCGGGCCTCTCGTCGCTAGCCACGAGGCGAATCGATAGAAAGCGGCCGAATACGAAAGTGGCGATACCACGCCCTTGGACCGCCGCCTAGCACCCGATTGCGGAGAATTCTCGGAAAAACCCCAAAAACCCCACTCACCCCCTCCAATCAACTTGGAAATGCCTGCCCCGAGGCGTATGCTAAGCCCGCAATTCACAGACGCCGTCCAAGTCCGCGCTTGTGCGGCACCCAGAGCATGGAGTACCGCAACATGACTTCCAGATTCTCGGCCGCCTGTGCGGCGGCACTCGCGATGTGGGCCATCGGCACGCCGTCCGCGCTTGGCCAAGCAGACACTGCCCAGATATCCGGCTACGTCCGGGACGCAACCGAGGCAATCATTCCTGGCGCCGTCGTGACGATCACCAACGAAGCGACGCAACTGACACGTCAGGTCGAGACCAACGAAAACGGCTACTTCGTCGCGTTGGCGCTGCCTCCCGGCTTCTACACGATTGCCGCCGAGTCGGAAGGCTTCAAGCGCAGCGTGAGGACTCAGGCCAAGCTAGACGCCAACATCGCCATGCAGGTCGACATGAGCTTGGAGATCGGCGACGTCACGGAGTCGATCGAGGTCGTCTCGCAAGCCGTGCAACTGCAGTCCGAAACCGCGACGGTCGGCCGGCTGGTCGAAGAGACACAAATCAAGAACATCGTCCTGAACGGCCGAAACCCGCTCTTCCTGGCCTTGCTGAAACCGGGCGTGACATCGAGCCGCAACATCGGGAGCTTCCGGTTCGGCCTGGACAGCGGCAACTTGTCGATCAACGGCTCACGCCGGCAGGACAACATAATCTCGTTCGACGGGGCTGTGAACATGCGCACGCGATCGAACGGCACGAGCATCGGCACAGCCGATCTGGAGACCGTGCAGGAGATCCAGATCATGACGGCAAACTACGCCGCCGAGTACGGCCGCGGCATGGCCGGGCAAATCCGCTTCGTCACCAAGAGCGGTGGCTCCGATTTCCACGGCAGCTTTTACGAGTACTTCCGCAACAACGCGCTCGACGCGAACACTTGGTCCCGCAACCGGGCCGGTCAGCCTCGCGAAGCAGAGCGATTCAACCAGTTCGGGTACGTCCTCTCCGGTCCGGTGGCGACCAAGAATGGCGCGCAGAGCAAGATGTACTGGCTCTGGAGCCAAGAGTGGGTGAGACGGCGCCGGCAGCGGACCTCGATCCAGACATTCCCGCTGCCGGCCATGCGCGGCGGCGACTTCTCTTCGCTGCTTTCCCCCAACAACACGTTCTTCGGACGAACTCGCGAGGTGCTTGATCCCGACACCGGCACGCCGTTCACCAACAACATGATTCCGATGGCCAGCTTGAGTCGCAATGGCGCCGGGCTGCTCTCGGCCTACCCCGACCCCACGCCCGGATTCCAGGAAGGTACGCGGAACTTTATTCAGACCCGCCCGCAACCCGCGGACCAGCGCAAGGACACGTTGTCGATCGACTACAATCCGTCCGAGAAGCAAAACGTCCGCTTCCGCCTGCAGAACTATAACTACTTCGAGCCGGAAGCATTCCGGGGCGGGACAGACCGGGCCACCCGGACGATTGACCGTCCCAATCGGACATACACGCTGAATCACATCTGGACGATCTCGCCGACGCTGATCAACGAGATGCTGGCCTCCATCAGCTATGACCGCGTATATCTCGAAGTGCCGGTGACCAGCCGCCTCGATCGCGGCACGTACGGGATCGACTATCCGTACATCTATCCAGATCGGAAGGAGATCCCGATCAAGATCCCGACGATCAACATCCAGAACTTTGGCCGCGTGGACGGCGGCCCATACCCGGCGTTCTCGTCAGGTCCGATCTATCAACTGTCGAACAACCTCACCCGGATCTTCGGCAACCACTCGGTAAAGTTCGGCGGCCGTTTCGAGCGGGCCGGCCAGAACGACTTCGACCAGATCAACGTCGCCGGCGTTCCGGGAGGTACGAACAACCAGAACGGGCGCTTCGTCTTTGACGACCGTCGGCTCGGAGCTCCGTCGAGCGGCGTCGCGGTGGCAAACGCGGCCTTGGGGCTGTTTTCGACTTACGCCGAGATCGGCCAGCGCGCGTACACGCCTTATCGCGGCATCATGGGTGAGTTTTTCGTGCAGGATTCTTGGAAGGCCACTTCGAAGCTCCGGCTGGAGCTCGGGCTTCGCTATTCGATCATGACGCCGTACTTTTACAGTCTTTGGCGCAACATGGCGGTCTTCGATCCGAGCAGCTACGATCCGTCGCGCGCCGCTATTCTCGACCCAGCCACGGGCAACGTGCTCAGCGGAGATCGATTCAACGGCGTTCGGATACCAGGGAAGGGATGGCCCGATGCAGCCCGGGGACGGGTCGCGATCGCTGACTCCGGCGACTTTGACCATCTCTTCACGGGTGGCACCAAGTACTGGGGCCAGGTCCAGACGAAGGAGTTCCTGCCCCGGTTTGGCCTGGCCTACCGGGTCAACGAGCGCATGGTGATCCGGACCGGCCTCGGTCGCTATCTGGCCCGGCCGGGCGTTGCGGACAATGTCTTCCTAGGCGGCAATCCGCCCTTCCAGCCCATGGTGTCCGTCTCGGCGGGCGTCGCGGATGACCCGGGCGCTGGCGAGGCGACCGGATTCCCGCAGTTCTTCATGACCCAGGATCCCGTCTACCGCATTCCTGCCTCATACATGTGGAACGTCACATTTCAGCGCGAACTCGGGTTCGACACGCTGCTGGAGCTGGGCTACGTCGGCCGCACGGCCACGCACATGGAGCGGGTGCGCGACATAAACCAGCTGCCGGTCGGAACGACGCAGCGCCCCGAGAACGCGGGCATCAACCCCAATTTCCTGCGTCCGTACAAGAGTTTCGCCAACATAATCCTCGGCGAAAACGCGGCGCGGTCCGAATACAACGGCTTGCAGCTGAACTTGACGCGCCGCTTCCGGAAGGGCCTCAGCTTTGGCGCGGCCTACACGTACGCCGCATCGAACGATAACGCCGACAACCGGCGCGACCGGATCTGGAACAGCGCGGACGACTCCAATTTCTGGGGTCCGTCGGACTACGACATTCGGCACGCCCTCGTCCTCAACTGGGTGTATGAGCTGCCGTTCTTGCGCAACTCCGCGAACGGCGCGTTGCGCGCCGCGCTGGGGGGCTGGACGATTTCCGGTGTCGGGCAGTATCAAACGGGCTTCCCGACTACGATCGGCCGCAACAGCGACTACGCAGGCATCGGCGACAGCGCATTCCAGCCGTGGGAGGTTTCGGGTGATCCGAAGCTGCCGAGGGGCCAGCGCATGTTTGCGGAGACGGCCGGAGCCGACGCATTCTTCTTCCGCACGACCAATGCGGACGGGAATCCGATCTTCACCGCGCCCGCCGCAGGCAGGTTCTCGGGCAGTCAGCACCGCAACCAGTACATCCGGCATCCGAGCCGCCAGAGCTGGAATCTCGGCATCTTCAAGGAGTTCGAGATTTCGGAGACCCAGAGCGTCAGCCTGCGGTGCGAGATGTTCAACTTCCCGAACCATCCGAACTTCGGCAATCCCGGCACGAACCCGCGGGGTAGAACGTTCGGAAAGGTCACTTCGAAGTCGGGCAACCGGAACCTCCAGCTGAGCCTGCGCTATTCCTTCTAGCGCTAGCGGGCTCGCTTCGCCTGAGGGGCCTGCTGTCGAGGCAGGCATGCCGAGCCGCGGCGGGAATCACTCGACCGCGGAACCGTTCCCCGGCAGGGCTCCGGGCACGATCTGAGCTCGCCGGGCAGCGGCGGGACTTCTCCGCGCAGGCGATTTGACGCGATTGGTTCGATTGGCCGGGCCGGGCACGCTAGGCACGGGCTCTTGGAGCCCCAGCGAGATGCCCCCCAGCTGTGCGAGAAGCGATCTGGCCAAGAGAATGTACCTGTAGCAACGGCTGATATAGAGCTGACCATGGTCATGGCCATGGTGTAATTGGACACTTCTCTCTGGAGGGACCGACCGATGGAAAGCGCCACCGGCAAGCTCGACAACTCTGTGACGATGAAGGCATCGGAATTCGAGGCCAAGTGCCCGCAGCTACTGGACGAAGTGGCTGCAGGTGGCGGCGAGGTCATAATCACCAAGCACGGTCGTCCGATCTGCCGCTTAGTGCCTTGCCGAACAAAGCCCTCTACGCTCTTCGGCACTGACAGGGGTCGTATCCAAGTCTCGGGCGACATCGTCGGGCCGGTCGATGTGGCTTGGGAAGCCGAGACCGATCCCGACCGTAGCGTGGGTCCCTGACATTGCTTGACACCCGCGTGTTTCTCTGGCTGCGCACCGGGAACGCTCGCCTCGGGAGCCTTGCGCTGCGCGAGACCGACCGTGCGTGGCACGTCGGCGAGGTCGCTGTGTCTGCCATCACCTTTGGGGAGGTGGCATTGTTTCACCAGAAGAGGCGGATCGCGTTCTCGGGTGATGTGTCTCTGTGGCATCGAGAGCAGTTGGAGCACGGGCTCGTCGAAGTGCCTGTTGACGGCGAAGTAGGGATCCGGGCCAACTGCTTGGCCGCCTTCCACGGCGACCCGGCCGACCGGATCATCATGGCCACCGCCCTAGACGGGCACCGGCTGCTGACTGGAGACCAGAGGATTCTTGCGTGGGGCGGAAATCTGGACCGCCTGGACGCTCGCAAGTGACCGCGCGGAGAACGGGCCGCTGGAGCTTCGCGTCGGAGCTAGGTCAGCCCTGATGGCCGGGAGTGGTGAGGCGGCGTGCTGCGGTGGGCGCAGCCAGGGACTCCATTGCCTAGCGACGATTATTCTTGCCCCCCACCGGATCGGCGGTGACGGCGACCATGGCTGGGAGCAGGGCTCGTTCACGGGTCCACACGCCTCGGGTCTGGAGACTTGGTTCATCCGCGGCATTTCGGCAGGTGCCGCCACCTACGCGTTCCGGCAGACTGCAGTCTACAACTGCCTCACCCACAATCTGATCGAGGCAGTCGAGTTGGGGGCCTTGGCACCAGTGGTTGTCGAAGGCTAGTGGGACGAGACATTCATGAAGCGGATCCAGCGCCCTGCGCCAACCCCGGCCTGATCGGTCACGTCGCGGTTGCCGGTTCAACAGCGCCGCTACTGCGATCCGCAGCGGCCTCCGGTAGCTCCCCGTCGGCGCTGCCAGCCAGTCCAGTGGCTCGGACTGGACGGCACGGGTGCTGGACCCGAGTCGACTCGATGGCGGGCAACCAGCAGGAACGGTCGCGAGGTTCCCGAAGTTGGACAAGTCGTCTTTCTGCAATATATGGCCATATAGTTGGGAGTGTGGCTGTCATGACGATCAAATCCACATACTCCCTTGACGTTGGCACAGTCCGCACGCTGGAAGGGTTAGCGCGTCTCTGGAACGTCTCGAAATCCGAGGCGCTTCGAAGAGCGATCCGTAACGAAGCCGAGCGGCAGCCATCACGAGCAGAGTCGAGGTTGCAAGCCCTTCGGACGCTCCAAGAATCAGTCGCGGCCCGAGACCTCGATTTGCATGCGTGGGAACTCCAAGCGGGCGAGATTCGGAGCGCGTCCTCTCGGCGACTCTCCGAAGAACCGATATGATCCGGTTGGACGCGAGTTTTCTGATCCTCATGTTGAAACGCGGATCGGCGGAGGCTCGATTTGTAGAGGCCGCAGACCCCGGCGTGCCAGTGGTGGTAAGCGCCGTCGCTGGGACCGAGTTCCTATGCGGCCCGATAGAGCCCGCGGAGGAAGAACTCGCTTTGCGAATCGTGGACGGTCATCGCGACCTCACTTTCGAACACGCTGGAATCGCCGCTCGTCTCTTCAACGAGTCGGGCTGTCGTCGCAGTTCACTCTCGGACTGCCTGATCGCGGCTGTCGCAGTCCATGATGCTGCACGCTTGGCGACGGCGAATCTCGCCGACTTTCGTCGCTTTGCAAGCGCCGGGCTGAAACTGGTCTGAAGCAGGACGACAGTTGGGCGCGAAGCCGACGAGCGGTGCGCTCTGAACCTAGAGGAGTGGCACCTCCTTAGCCCGCGGGTCAGCCGTCATTACTCACCGGCCGAGATCCAGAGCTGCTCGACGCCATCGCTCTCTCATCTAGTGCCTCCTGCAACTGGCGAGGAGTTCTCCGCCGTCCCGGCGGACCCGTCCGAAGCCGCGCGCCTCGGATCCGGCCGCTGTTTACCAGCTAGCCCCTTTCTCCCTGCTTCCGTAGGTGCCTGCCTCGCAAAGACCGCCCTACGCTGCGTCTGCAGGGCACCTCCATGCGGCCTGTGGGGGACTGTCCAGTCGCTTGCGCGCACAAGAAAAAAGGGCCGCGCCGAAGCGCGGCCCCTGAGAGGTCGAACTCGGTCGGAGGCGTGTAGCCTACCAGCCGAGCCTCAGCCCGATGCGGAAGAACCGTTCGTCGATGCCCTCGCGCCCGGTGTTGCGGATGCGGTTCAGGATCATGAACGTCCCCGAATTCACGTTGCGGCTGTTTGGCCGCTCGAAATGAGGGGTGTTGGTCATGTTGAAGCCCTCGGCGCGGAACTGCAGGGTTACGCCCTCGCTGATCTGGAATTTGCGGAATATCCCCATGTCAAGGTTGAAGAGACCAGGCCCGCGCACGCTGTTGGGGCCGCAGGTGCCGAAACGAGCACCCGTGGGCTGCGCAAACGCCCCGGGATCGATCCACAAGCTGTTGCTGCCGGCCTTTACATATTGCGGATCGCTGAGGCAGTCAGCGATCTGAGACGAGCCTGCCGCGTTGAGATCGCCTGTGTTCGCTTGGACAGAGAACGGCGTACCCGTATATGCGCTCATGAGCCCGTTGATTTGCCATCCGCCCAAGATCATGCCCAGCGGGCTGTCAACAAGCAGGTTCTTGCCCTTGCCGAAGGGGGTCTCGTAGATGAAGGTCATCTGGAAGTTCTGCCGCACGTCCTGGTTCAGGTCCCCGTAGGTGCGATCGTAGAAGCGAGGAATCCGGAAGAACCCAGGGCCATCCCCCGAGTCCTCATCCGTATAGCCGCGGCCGTGGGCCCACGTGTACGCCAGGTTCACCTGCACGCCATTGCTGAACCGGCGCTCGAGCTTGGTCTGCAGGGAGTCGTACTTGGCGGTCCCGAGGCTGCCGAACAACGTCGTCGTCGCGGCCCGGCCCCAGAGCTTGTTGAGCTGTCGGCCCGGATTTCCCTCGCCGATGTCACCCCAGTTCTGGTCCAAGCCAGCGAGCTGGTTGACCGAGCGGGTCGCCACATAGCCGGCTGTCGCGATCCAGTTCCCAATGCGCCGCTCGAGAGTGAAGTTCCACGACTGGATATAGCCCCGGGTGAGGTTTTCCGTATCCATCGTGCGAACCACCGTGTTCAGCGGAAGATCCAGCACGCCATCTCCGAGCGACGGCTCGTTGATGACCTCCAAGCCCTGCCGGAGGGTAGTCGAGTACCCGTAGCTGTTCGGCAGGCCGGGGCCGTCCTTGGCCATGATCGGGAAGTTCGTGCGCAGCGGCCGCGCCCAGTTGAACGGATCCACCGTGACGCCGTAGCCCACGCGCAAGACCGTGTCGTCATCCACGCGGTAGGCCAGTCCGACACGCGGCACGAAGTTGTGCTTGCCGATATCGATGCCGCAGTCCGTCGGAATGCTCCCGACACCGCACGCCCAGATCGTGTTGTTGGAGAAGTCGTACCGCTCCAAGCCCCGCGACGCACGCGTCGGGAACGGGAAGATCTCGTAGCGCACGCCATAGGACATGGTCAGCTTGGGCGTGATCTGCCAGCGGTCGCGCACGTAGAAGCTGAGCAGCCTCGTCCGCGTGAAGTAACCGTTTTCGTTGAACTGCCAGATCTTGCCCGCGTTCTGCGGAAACCCGAGCAGCCATGCCGCATGGGCGTTGTAGTCGTTCCCGCGCTCGCCACCCCTGCGTTCGGTCGTGTTCTGGCGGAAGCGGAACTCGCCCGAAGCGGCGCCGGTGCCTCCCGAGAACTCCGGCTGGTTGTGGTCGAGATCCTGCAGGTAGATGTCGGTTCCGAAGCGGATATTATGGGTCCCCTTGGTCCAGTTGGCATTCAGCACGAACTGGTTCTGCGGATCCGAGCGGTAGTACGGCTGGAAGCTGTTGGACATTCCCAGCCCTTCGAAGCCATCGATGCGCAGGCGCGGCCATCCCCCGTCGATAAAGCGGTTCGACTGCAGGCCCGGGATCTGCAACACGCTCCAGCCGAGATTCTCGTTCAGCCGCTGCTGCTCGACATTCGTGTCGACCAGCGTGTAGCCGTAGTAGCCATCGACGATGAAGGTCGGCGAGACGACCTTCGTGACGGAGATCGTGCCCGAGTATGTGTTGCCGAAGCCCGTGCCAGGGTTCGAGTTTGTCGGGTGCAGCCGGTTGCCGCCGAACGCCCCGAGCGTCTGGGCGTTCGCCATGCGGTAGTCGAGAAAACTGAACCGAATGAAGCCGGTCAGGGTCGGGCTCAGGTTGAAGTTCGTCTTGGCATCCACCGTGTCGCGGAAGAACGTCGTCGAACCGTCCGCAACATGGTTTTGCCCGAGCCCCAGCGAGCCGCCGTTTCCGCCCAGCAGATTGCCGACATTGTTGGGGTCGGGGAACGCCGGGTCATGGATCATGGCGGACACGCCCGAGTCGATCCGACTCCTTGGCACCATGTTCCCCGGGAATGGTTCCCTGTCTCGAGCGTAGCCGGAGTCGAGCATGTCCTGAACCCCGGTCAGGGGATCGTAGATCGGCGTAGGGGATCCCGATAGATCGCCGAACCGCATCGTGTTCGTCGGCATGTCGATGAACCGCTGCGCGAAGCGCGATTCGTACGTGCCCTCATAGCTGAGGAAGTAGAACCACTTGTTCTTCTTGATCGGGCCGCCGACCGTGCCGCCGAACTGGTTGTTGATCAGCTTCGGCTGGGCAGAGTTGCGGTTGCTGAAGTACGGATACGCCTTCAAGTGCTGGTCCATGTGGTACTGGAAGGCAGAGCCATGGACCTGGTTCGTGCCCGACTTGATCTGCAGGTTGATCGCCGCGCCGCCGGCAAGGCCTTGCTCGGCATCGAAGGAGTTCGTCACAACGTTCACCGTTTCGATCGACTCCAGCGCGGGATTGTAGCCCGTCATGTGAGGCACCCAGATGTTGGTCGACGAAGCGCCGTCGATGCGGGTGTTGTTATTCGAGCGGCTCGTGCCGTTGACCGAGAAGCGCACGGCGCGGGTCGGATTTGTGGGCACGGAGTGCGCGTTCTGCGGGGGCGAGAAGCCCGGCAGAGTGACGAACAGCATCTGGTAGTTCCGGCCGAGCGGCACCGGGACGTTCCTCAGGGTTGTCTCGGTGACCTCCTGTCGCACTTCGGCGCGATCGGTCTGGAGCGTCGCGGCCGAGGCCTCGACGGTCACGACCTCGGTGACCTGGCCGATCTCCAGACTCGCGTTGACGCGCGTGACGTTGTTCTGTGAGACCACGACTCCGGTCGTGGTGGACGCCTGAAACCCGTCCGAGCGCACCGTGACGGTGTAGTTGCCGGTGTTCACGGTCGCGAAGCTGTAGTTGCCAGCAGCGCCGGTTGTTGTTTCACGGACTTGGCCCGTGTCTTCGTTGGTGATCGTGACCTCGGCGCCGACGATCGCGGCGTCCGTGGTGTCCGTCACCAACCCGTCGATCCCGCCTTGGATCAACTGGGCGGCAGCGGACGGAGCGATCAACCCGATAATCGCAAGCATGCCGGCGACTAGCCAGCCTGCGCGAGGTAGTGCAGTCATCCTCGTCTTGTCCTCCTAGGTAAAGACCTCAGTCCTTCACGAATAGACCAGTGCGCCACAGTTCCGAGCTCGGCGAAGGGCCGGCCGACTACTGTGGCGACTAACCAAAGACCAGTTGCGATCATAGCACACCGGAAACGCGCTCGCATGCTCTCTCGTGCGACTGGCCCGGCCCAGAGCCGCGATGGTCCCCGGCTCGGCCGTTCCGGGCTGTTTTCCAGCAGCGCCGAGTTTGACCCGCGCGCCGCCGGCGCGGTACCATGAATACTCGCGAAGCGGCCCCGCTTCGTGCACCGTTTCGGAAATGTCGAACAAGACGTACGTCCCCAAAGCGTCCGAGCTGACCCATGACTGGTACGTCATGGACGCCGAGGACAAGCCCTTGGGCCGCTTGGCCACTCAGGCCGCGACGCTGCTGCGGGGCAAGCACAAGCCCAACTTCACTCCGTTCATGAAGACCGGCGACTTCGTCGTCGTCGTCAACGCCGAGAAAGTCTGCCTGACCGGCAAGAAAGAGACGGACAAGATCTACTACCGGCACACGGGCTACCCGGGTGGCATCAGGCAGGAGACGGCCAAGGAGGTGCGCGAAAAGCACCCGGAACGCTTGGTCGAGCGCGCAGTGGCGGGCATGCTGCCGAAGAACAAGCTCGGGCGGCAGCTGAAGTCGCGGCTCAAGGTGTACGCCGGTGCTGACCACCCGCACCAGGCGCAGCAGCCCAAGCCGTGGACCTTTTAGCCGGCCGAAGCGGAGTCAGCAGCAACAGGAGTCATCGTTTTGCCGAATCAAACACAGTGGTTGGGGACGGGTCGGCGCAAGAGCGCGGTTGCCCGTGTGTTTCTGCGCCCGGGGGCGGGCAAGATCCAGATCAACGAGCAGTCGCCGGAACAGTACTTCCCGACAGAGTCCCTCAAGGCCAAGGTGCGCCAGCCGCTGCTGGCAAGCGAGACCGATGGCAAGTTCGACGCGCTGATCCTGGTCCACGGCGGCGGCAAGTCGGGCCAGGCTGACGCCGTCCGCTTGGGCATCGCCCGCGCCCTGCAGGAGTTCAACAGCGAGTTGCGGCCGCTGCTCAAGAAAGGCGGCTACCTCACTCGCGACCCACGCAAGCACGAGCGCAAGAAGTACGGCAGGCCCGGCGCTCGCAAGCGGTTCCAATACTCGAAGCGCTAGTTGGGGATCGAATCAAGCTCACATAGCGTCCGTGGCCAAATCCTGCTTGGAGGGTCCCGGTCGTTCGGGGCGGCTTGTAGCAAGCTGCCGTAGACCCGCGCACAGCCGTCAACGGAGGTACCGTGCCGCAAATCACCATGAAGGAATTGCTCGAAGCCGGCGTTCATTTCGGGCACCAGACCAGGCACTGGAACCCGCGGATGAAGGAGTTCATCTTCGGCGAACGCAACAACATCCACATCATTGACCTGCAGAAGACCCTGAAGAACTTCAAGGAAGCGCTGCAGTTCATCGGCGAGCAAGCCGCTCTGGGCAAGACGATGCTGTTCGTCGGCACCAAGCGCCAGGCCCAGGAGGCCGTGGCCGAGGAGGCCCGGCGCTGCGGCATGTACTACGTCAACCACCGCTGGCTCGGCGGGTTGCTGACCAACTGGGTCACGGTGCAGAAGTCACTCGACCGCTTTAAGGAACTCCAGCGGCTCGCCGAGGAAGACGGCTACGAGGGGCGCAGCAAGAAGGAGATCTCGCGCCTCGAGCGCGAGCGCAAGGCGCTGGCGGCGAACATCGCGGGCATCAAGGACATGCCGGGCTTGCCGGACATGGTATTCATCATTGACACGCGCAAGGAAGAGATCGCTGTGCACGAGGCGCGCAAGCTCAGCATTCCCGTGATCGCGGTTGTGGACACGAATTCCAACCCGGACGAGGTGGACTACGTGATCCCTGGCAACGACGACGCCCTGCGGTCGATCTCGCTCTTCACCAACAGGGTTGCGGAAGCGGTCCTCGAAGGCAGGGCCGCAATCCCGCCGCCCGAGGACGAGCCGGCGGGCGATGAGAGCGGCGATTCGACCGGTGCGCTGGCGGACGACGGGGCCGGCGTATCCTCGGTCGCCGAGTAGGCGACGGTCAGGCCGGTCGCGACGGGGATTTTAGACGGGGGCATGCAATGGCGGAAGTTACCGCAAAGCTAGTCAAGGAACTGCGCGACAAGAGCGGCGCCGGTTTCATGGAGTGCAAGAAGGCACTGGTCGATGCTGGGGGCGATCTCGCTGCCGCCGAGATCGCGCTGCGCAAGCGCGGCGTGGCGATCGCCCAGAAGAAGAGCGGCCGGGCCGCAAACGAGGGCGTGGTTGGCAGCTACATCCACGCGGGCGCCAAGCTCGGAGTGCTTGTCGAAGTGAACTGCGAGTCCGATTTCGTGGCGCGCACGGACGACTTCCAGCAGCTTGTCAAGGACATCGCGATGCAGATCGCGGCCGCCGATCCGCAGTACATCACTCGCGAGCAGGTGCCGGCAGAGATCGTGGACAAGGAGCGCCAGATCCAGCGCGACCGCGCGTTGCAGGAAGGCAAGCCCGCAGCCGTCGTCGATCGGATCGTAGATGGCCGCATGGGCAAGTTCTACGAGGAGATCGTGCTGGTAGACCAGCCGTTCGTCAAGGATCCTTCCACGACCGTCTCCAGCTTGGTCCAGACCGCTATCGCCAAGCTGGGAGAGAACATGGCCATCCGGCGGTTCCAGCGCTTCAAGGTCGGCGAGGACTCCTAGGGCCGATCCAAGTAAGGGACCCGGCTTCAGCCGGGCTATCATGGGGCCGCCCTGACCATGCACAAGCCGCGCCGAGTCCTGTTCAAACTGTCGGGCGAAATGCTCGCCGGCCCGGACTCTTGCGGCATTGCGCAAGCACGCCTGGCTTGGCTCGCGGGCGAGATCGCCTCGGCGCGCTCCGAAGGCGCCGAGGTAGCGCTGGTGCTTGGTGCGGGCAATTTCGTGCGCGGTGCGGCGCTTGCGGGTGCGGGCATCGAGCGCACGACGGCCGACCACATGGGCATGCTCGGCACCTTGATCAACTCGCTCGCGCTGGCCGAGGCCCTGCGCGCGGCGGGAGTGCCGAGCAGGGTGCTGAGCGCCATTCCGTGCACGGCCGTGGCTGAGGAATACAGTCGCGGGGCAGCAGTTGCGGCACTTGAACGGGGCGAGGCGGTCTTGCTGGCCGGGGGCACGGGAAACCCATACTTCACCACTGACACCGCCGCGTCCCTGCGCGCGGTCGAAATCGGTGCCGACGTGTTGGCCAAGGGCACCAAGGTCGGGGGCGTCTACGACAAGGATCCCGCGCTTCACTCGGATGCGAAGGCGTTCCGGACCGTGTCGTACGACCAAGTGCTGGCGGAGAGGCTGGCGGTGATGGACGCCACGGCAGTGGCCATGTGCCGCGACCACTCGCTGAGGGTGCTGGTCTTCGGGCTGGACGAAGAGGGTGTCTTGGCACGCGTGGCTCGCGGCGAGACTCCCGGTACGCTGATGTCCTAGGCTGTATGGGACAAAGGAGAGCAGCGCATGACCCACATCCACGGAGAGAACGTCGCCGAGGTTAACACCGAGGCTGGCGCGCGGATGGAGAAATCGGTCCAAGACCTTTCCCGTGCAATGTCCACGATTCGCACCGGGCGCGCCTCGATCGCCTTGCTAGATCCGATCAAGGTCGACTATTACGGCACGACCACGCCGCTCAGCCAGATGGCGACGCTGGCCACGCCGAATCCGACGACCCTAACGATCCAGCCATGGGACATCACGCAGCTGGGTGCCATTGAAAAGGCCATTCAGCTGTCCGACCTTGGCATCAATCCGGCCAATGACGGCAAGATCATCCGCCTGGCGGTGCCGCCCCTGACCACGGAGCGCCGCCAGGATCTCGTCAAGCGGCTCCACGATGTCGTCGAGCAGCATAGGGTGGCCGTGCGCAACATCCGCCGAGATGCCAACGAAGCGATCAAGCAGCTCGAGAAGGGCAAGGCCATCTCGGAGGACGACGGCAAGCGCGGCCATGACCTGATCCAAAAGACCACCGATGACGCAATCAAGCGCATCAATGCCGCGGGAGCAGCGAAGGAGAAGGAGATCCTCGAAATCGGGTAGGTCGCTCCCGCCTGCGACCGCATGGAGGCGGAACATGGATGCGCGGCTCTGGTCGGCGGTTCTTGCCGATTTCCCGGTAGTCTATCCCATCATCGATTCAGGTGCCGCGAGGGCGGCCGGGAGCGACCCTGCGCAAGTGGCGAGCGCTCTGGCAAGCGCAGGTGCGCGCATCGTGCAGTACCGGCACAAGGGCGAGTTCGGGCGGCGGCAATTCGACGAAGCCCGCGCGGCGGGCCAGGTCCTGCGCCGGGCCGGGGTCGCTTTCGTAGTCAATGACCGGGCGGACATCGCGCTGGCCTTGGAGGCTGACGGCGTCCATGTAGGGCAAGACGACCTGCCGCCCGCGGAAGTCCGGCGGCTGATCGGCTCGGACATCCTGTTGGGATACTCGACGCACAATACCGCCCAACTCTCGGACGACGCGTGCCGCTGGGCGGACTACCTAGCGATCGGTCCGGCCTTCAGCACGTCCAGCAAGCGGAACCCAGACCCGGTGGTCGGAATCGAGGGCATACGCGAGGCGCGTGCAATGACTGCCAAGCCGTTGGTCGCCATCGGGGGCATTACGCTGTCCAACGCAAGCGAGGTCTTGGCCGCGGGCGCCGACAGCGTCTCGGCGATTTCCGGCATCACTCCCCGCAACATGGCTCAGTGGATGCGGCTGCGCCGTTGAGCGGGAAGCATCTGGCCGGTTGCCAGACACGGCGGACGAGGGCCGCCCGGCCCGTCCCCAGTTGTCCTGCCGCTTGATTCGAGACTGCCCACGTCGGCACTAGAATGGGAGTCTGCCCCGAGGCACGGGGCCCGGCACTGTCCTCCATGACTGGCGAAGAAATCCGCGAGCAGTTCTTGCACTACTTCGAGACCAAGGGGCACCGCCGGGTTCCCAGTTCCTCGCTAGTGCCGGCAAACGACCCGACGCTGCTGTTCGCCAACGCCGGGATGAACCAGTTCAAGGACGTCTTCACCGGGGACGAGCGGCGTCCCTACGCGCGCGCGACGACTTCGCAAAAGTGCGTCCGCGCGGGCGGCAAGCACAACGACCTCGAGAACGTGGGCCGCACGCGGCGACACCACACGTTCTTCGAGATGCTGGGCAACTTTTCGTTCGGTGACTACTTCAAGGAAGACGCCATCCGTTTCGCCTGGGAACTGATCACGGAGGTCTACGGGCTGCCCAAGGACCGGCTGTACGTCACCGTCTTCCGCGATGACGACGATGCCGAGAGGCTCTGGACAAGGGTCGCGGGAGTGCCGTCGGACCGTATCAAGCGGTGCGGCGAGAAGGACAACTTCTGGCAGATGGGCGACACCGGGCCCTGCGGGCCGTGCTCGGAGATCTTCTACGACTACGGCCCCGCGGGCCTCGAGCCCGGGGAGCCGGATGACCCGTTCCCGGCGGACGTGTCCCGCTACGTCGAGATCTGGAATCTCGTCTTCATGCAGTTCAACCGCGACGAGCAAGGCGAGCTTCACCCCCTGCCCAGGCCATCGATCGATACCGGCATGGGGCTGGAGCGGACAGCAGCGGTGCTGCAGGGCAAGCTTTCCAACTTCGACACCGACCTGTTCCAGCCGATCATTCAGCGCGCCGGGGAGTTGTTGGGCGTCCGGTACGGAGCAGATCCCGCCACGGACACCACGCTGCGGATCGTGGCCGACCACAGCCGCTCCGCGGCTTTTTTGGTGCATGACGACGTGATGCCGGCCAACGAGGGCAGGGGGTACGTGCTGCGCAAGATCATCCGCCGGGCGCTTCGCCACGCCAGGCTGGCCGGCTCGGAAGGTCCGTTCCTACATCAGATGACAGGTTTCGTCGCCGAGCTGATGCAGTCGGCTTATCCGGAGATGAAGGAGTCGTCCGGGCGTGTGGCACGGATCGTGCGCGACGAGGAAGTGCGCTACGAGCGCAACTTCGCGGTGGCCGAGCGGGAGTTCGAGAGTGCGCTCGAGAAGCTTGACGACGGCGTGATTCCAGGTTCGGTGGCCTTCCGGTTGTACGACACGTTCGGGTTGTCGATGGACGAGCAGCAGGAGATGGCGCGGGAGCGCGACCTCAAGATCGACCTGCGGGGCTTCGAGTCCGAGATGGCTGGCCAGCGGCAGCGGGCCCGCTCCAGTTGGAAGGGCCCTGCGAAGGGCGATGCGGCCGCAACGCCTGCTCTGATCAATCTGTCCGAGCGCTGCAAGACCGTCTTTGTGGGCTACGACCGGACCAGTGAAGAGGACCTGCAAGTGGCCGGGCTGTTGCGGAACGGGGAAGCCGTCGAAGTCGCCGAGGCCGGCTCGCGAGCCGAAGTAGTCTTGGAACGAACTCCGTTCTATGCCGAGGCCGGCGGACAGGTCGGTGATCGCGGCGTGCTCACGCGCGGTTCGGAAACGGTCGCCGCGGTCTCGGACGTGCAAGCCCCGGTGCGCGGGACCAGCGTGCATCGTGTTGAGGTCTTGCGCGACATCGCGCTCGGAGACAGGCTGGCCGGTCGCGTGGATGAATCAAGACGGGACGCGGCGCGGCGCAACCACACCGCGACTCACTTGATGCACGCCGCGCTGCGAAAGGTGCTGGGCACCCATGTCAAGCAGGCCGGAAGCGTAGTCGATCCCGAGAGGCTGCGCTTCGACATCACGCACTACGCTCCGATCGAGGCCGGGGAACTTGAGGATGTCGAAGACTTGGTCAATGAGCACGTCATGCGCGATACCGAAGTTGTCACTGAGGTGAAGGATCTGGATGTGGCGGTGCGCGAGGGCGCGATGGCCCTGTTCGGCGAGAAATACCTCGACAGAGTCCGGGTTGTCAGGGTGGGCGACTTCAGCGTGGAGCTTTGCGGCGGGACCCACGTCGCCCGCACAGGCGAGATCGGCGTGTTCAAGGTGCTCAGCGAGACCAGCAGTTCCGCCGGTGTGCGGCGAATCGAGGCGATTTCCGGCGCCGGCGCCTTCGGACACTACCGCGAGGCCACTGGCAGCGTGCAGCAATTGGCGGCGCTGCTCAGGGTTCAGGACGACGGGCTGGCGTCGGCTGTCGAACGACTGATGGCCGAACGACGCCGCCAGGATCGTGAGATCGCCGAGCTGAAGGCGAAGCTGGCGAGAACGAGCGTGGGTGATTTGGTCGCCCAGGCGCGCGAAATCGGCGGCCTGAAGGTGCTCGCGGCAAAGCTGGACGGGGTGGAGCGCGAGCAGCTGCGGCTGCTGGCCGACGCCGTCCGCCAAAAGATGGGTTCCGGCCTGGTGGTTCTTGGAACCGTCAAGGACGGACGCGTCGCGCTGATTTCGGCGGCCACCAAGGATATTGCGGGGACGCGGGTCCATGCCGGCCGCGTGGTCTCTGCCGTCGCCAAGCTGGTCGGCGGGGGCGGGGGCGGGCGTCCAGACATGGCCGAAGCCGGAGGCAAGAACCCCGAATCGCTAGCAGGTGCGTTGGAGCGAGTCTACGAAATCGTGGGCGAGGGAGCTGCCCGATAGGGCTTCTTTCCGAGCTGCCTGCGGCGCTACTGTCGCCGCGGTCGGCTGGGACGCATTTCGATGCGGCTGGCGAGGTTGCGAGCGGGCGTCTTGAAGAGGTGGATCGCCGTGGATGCGATGGCTGCCGGGTCGAGTTTCCATTCCGCACCTTCGATTTCTGATCGGAACCCGGTCTGTACGCTGCCGGGCATGATCGTGCTCACGCGGATATTCGAGTGGCGCAGGTCCAGCATCATCGCTTCAGTGAAGCCGGCCAGTCCGAACTTGGAAGCGTTGTAGGCCGCGCCGGTGGCGAACGGGTACTTGCCCGCCAAGCTGCCGATATTGAGAATGAACCCTCCACCGCGCCGCTTCATGCGCGCTGCCGCCAGATGGGAGCAGTAGAACGGCCCGCTCAGGTTCGTGTTGATGACCTCTCGCCACAACTCGGGGGCGAGTTCGTCGACCGCGCCGAAATGACCTATGCCGGCGTTGTTGACCAAGATGTCTACCTCGCCGAGCTCTTGGTCGACGAATGAGAAGAACTCCTTCACCTGTTCCCATTGGCCTACGTCGCACGGACGGCCGACGATCCGGCTCTGCGCGCCTAGGGATCGGATCGCGGCGGAGAGCGTGGCCGCGCTTCGGCCGCAAATGGCCACGCGAGCCCCTTGCGCCAGCAATGCCTCGGCGATCGAGTAGCCGATGCCCTTTGTTCCGCCCGTGACGATGGCACACTGCCCCGTGAGGTCTGTCATCGAAGTGCGGCCAGAGGGACGAACGTTGGCTCCGCGCCTATAGCAGCCAAGGCCCCAGCCTTCGATACAATAGCATTTCGCGGATGGTGCCGCTCCCAGCCTCTTGATGTCAGACGCAGAGACTCCCGCGGTGGGGGCGGAGATCATCGCCATCTGCCAGGAACACCTGGCCCGCTTAGGCGAGGAAGCCGGGCGGGTCGCCGAGGATCGCCTCGCCGCTCTCGCATCGAAGACAGCCGCCGACACTGCCGCTCTGCTGGACCAAATCGCCGCCTCAACGCGGCGGATCCGTGCAGCGGGCGATGCCGCCGCAGTGCTGGTCGAGCTCGCCGACTCGGTCGGGCAGCTTTGTGACCGCGCGGTAGTGCTCCTGAACGACGGCGACCGGCTGACCGGCTTTCGCGCGTCGGGCGGCGAATCTCCCGCCGACCTGGGCCAAGTCTCGTTCGATCTTGCATCCGCCCCCGCTTTGGCCCATGCTGTGGAGACCAAGGACGCGGTGGTCGTCACGGGAGGCCAGCACAACGTGTCCCACCAGCTCGCGTCTAGACTGGGCTATTCGGGCAACACGGAGCTGCGGGCCATACCCTTGGTGTTGCGGGACACCGTCCTCGGGCTGGTACTCGTAGAAGGCGCAGCGGTTCGGGAATCGGCCATCGAATCCCTCATCCTTACGGCGGAGGCTTGGATCGAGGCGCTGAACTCGCGCCCAAAGGGCTGATGCTCCCACACATTCGAATCCGCGCGCAGCAGTCTTCCGGCGGTTCAATGTGCGCGATGAGCAGACGACGTCCATGCCCGCGAGTCGCCGTGCTGGCGGCGGTATTGCTGAGCGTTGCATCGGGCGCCGCTGGCGCGGTACCGGCGAAGCTCAGCGAGCTAAGCCGGGCGCTGCTTGCATCCCGGTCCGATGCGAACTTCCGCGCCTTGCAGGCTTTTGCCGACGGCGCGCCCGGGAGGGATCGCGCCCTGGCCCACTATGCCATCGGGATGGCGCACTATCGGGATAGGGACTACCCTGCCGCCGAGAGCGCCCTGGCACGGGTGGGTGCAGCGGCTGGCTGGACGGCCGAGTACGCCGCATACTATCGCGCCAGATGCATCGTGTTGGCGGAGCAGTTCGAGCGTGCGCTCGCGCCGCTCAGCGACTTTGCCAAGCGCTTCCCCGACAGCCGGTTTCGTCCAGCTGCCGGGCGGCTGCGCGTGGAGAGCCTGCTGAGGCTGAAGCGCTTGGACGAAGCCAGGGCACTGCTTGCCGCCGGTTCGAGCGCGCTGGAAGAGCCCGTTCGGCTGTACCTGTCCGGCCGGGCCGAACACTTGGACGGCAAGCTCGAGCCTGCGGCCTCGCTCTATCGCGAAGCGTATTATCTCTATCCGTTCAGCGACCAAGCTCGCGCGGCTGAGGATCAGCTTAACCGCCTGCGGGCGAGCATGGGAGACGCCTATCCCAAGGCGCCCGCCAAGTGGCGGCTGGCGCGTGCGGAGAGTCTTCGCAAGGGGCGCGAATACACACGCGCGTCGGCGGAGTACGGCAGGGCCCTCGGCGCCGGCCTGACGGGGGACGACCGGGATCGAGCCATCATCGGCAGGGGGGCCGCGGACTACTCCCGCCGACATTCTTCCGCGGCGTACACGTCCTTGGCAAGGGCGCGTCCGCGCGAGCCGGAACTGGAAGCACAGCGACTCTACCTGCTGTGTGCCATCGAGCGCCGCAAGCGTATCGTTGGCGAGATGCTCTCCAGCATCTCCAAGCTGGCTGCGAAGCACGGCGAGTCGCCGTGGTACGAGGAAGCGCTGCTTTCCGTCGGCAACTACTACTACTTGCTCGACGACCGGGCCAGCTACTCCAAGTGGTTCCGGCGCTTGGCGGACGCCTTTCCGCAGGGCAAGCATGCTGCCTACGCCCATTGGAAGCTCTGCTGGCGCGCTTGGCTGGATGAGACTGCCGACCGCGCCGAACTGCTGAACGAACACATCCAGCGCTACGGTGGCGCGTCCACGGCAGCCGGCGCGATCTACTGGCTCGGGCGCCTGCACGAGGGCCGCGGGAGTCGGGCGGAAGCCGCGGCGCACTTCAACGCGGTGATAGGCGGTTTTCCGCACTACTACTATGCGTCCCTTGCCGAGCAGCGGCTCCGGCGCATGGGCAGAGTGACCGCAAAGTCGCAGACCGAGCGCCGGATCTTGGCTGGCCTGCCCAAGGCTCGGTCGCTCGCATCGCAGCCGCTCGCGGCAACTCAGGAATTGCTGGAGCGGGGCGGGGAACTCCGCCACCTCGGGTTCTACGACGACGCCCGCACCGAGTACTCCCATGTGGACTACCGCAAGCCCGACGGCCACTTTGCAGGGTTGCACCTGGGTCGCATGCACGAAGACCGCGACGAGCACCACTTGGCGTTGCGGGCGATGAAGCGCTACGTATTCGGCTATCTGCGCATGCCGTACGATTCGTTGGACAGCGAGTACTGGCGCCTGCTGTTTCCGATCGGCTGGGAGGATCGCCTGCGCGCCCGGTCCGAGCGCCACGGCCTGGATCCGTATCTGGTGGCGGCCCTGATCCGCCAGGAGTCGGAATTTCACCCCGGCGCGAAGTCCCGCGCGGGAGCCCTGGGCCTGATGCAGATCATGCCCGGGACGGGGCGCGGACTGTTCCGCCGGCTGGGCATCCCCGGCTTTAGCAGCCGCAAGCTGACGGTGCCTGACACCAGCCTGAGGCTCGGCACGTTCCACCTCAAGCAGGTGCTGGCGCAGTTCGGAGGAGAGCTGGAAAAGACGTTGGCGGGCTACAATGCCGGCGAGCGGCGCATCGGGCAGTGGATGGCGCTCGGCCCGTTCGAGGACAACGAGGAATTCGCCGAGACGATCCCGTTCAGCGAGACCCGCGGGTACGTGCAGTCCGTGCTTCGCAATCGCGCCATGTACGAGCGCATCTACGGCGATTGACGCAAGCAGGGCCGGCCTCGGCGCCCGGACTGGCAGTCGGGCCCCGGACGGATCTAAGCTATCCGGCCGTCCTTCATGCGCACCACCCGGTCCGTGCAGTACGACGCCGCTTCAGGGTTGTGGGTGATTATCATCACGGTCTGCCCTAGATTCTGGTGGAGACTCTTGAGCGTGTCCAGGACTGCCATCGAATTCTCCGAGTCCAAGTTTCCTGTGGGCTCGTCAGCGAGCAGGATCGGCGGGCGGTTTACCAGCGCGCGCGCGATCGCCAACCTCTGCTGCTCGCCGCCGGAGAGGGCGTTCGGCTTGTGGCGCATGCGGTGCCCTATGCCCAAGATGCGCACGATTTCATTGAACTGAGCGCGATCCCGGTCGGCCGACCCAGCGATGTGCTGGGCAATCCGGATGTTCTCCTCGGCGTTGAGCGTTGCCAAGAGGTTGAAGCGCTGGAACACGAAGCCGACCTTGGTCTTGCGCAGTTCGGTGCGCTGACCATCCGACATGCCGGCCAGGTCTTGGCCGTCAATCTCCACCGTTCCGCTGGTCGGAGCGAGCATGCCGCCGATGATGTGGAACAGGGTCGACTTGCCGGATCCTGACGGTCCCAGCAGGGCGACGAACTCGCCGGCCTGGACTTCCATCGACACGCCACGAAGGGCCGGCACGTCCACGCTGCCAAGGCGGTAGACCTTTCTCAGGTTCGAGGTCTTGATCAATGCGTCAGTTGGCACTCGCGACTCCCTCTCGCCCTCACTCGTAGGACAGGACCTCGCACGGATCGGCCTTGGCCGCCTTCCAGGCGGGATAGGCGGCTCCTGCGATCGAGCCGATGATGGTAAGCGCGGCGGCCCCCGCCAGCCATTCCGGGATGAAGATGATCGGAATGAGGGGATAGCGGAGCGCGACCAGCTCCGTGCCGACGACACTGAGCCCATAGCCGAGAACGATGCCGATTGCGCTCACGACCAGTGTCTCGCGCATTACGATGGAGCCGATCACGCTCTTCGAGGCGCCAATAGCCTTGAGGATCCCAATCTCCCTCGTGCGCTCCAGAATCGCCGTGTACATCGCCAGCATGACCACGATGAAGCCGATCGCGACCGCGATGGAAATGATGATATTGACAAACTGCGAGGACATCCGGCGCACGTCCGTGGCCATCGTCGCCAAGAAGTCCTCCACGGAAATGACGTGGCGGTTCGGCAGCAGCGCCCGCAGGTCTTCGATCAACTCCCGCGTCTTGGTCGAATCCTCGAGTTTGAGATAGACCTGGCTGACCCGGCCCTGCCAGCCTTGTAGGTCGCTCATCGTTTCGGGGGGGATAAACACGCGCGACATCTTGCCGGTCTCGATGATGCCGACCACCTCGAATTCCCGGCTCATCAGTTCGATGCTGTCCCCTACCGAAACCTCTTCCTGGCGGGCGTAGAGCTCGTCGACGAGCGCCTCATACGGCGCGGCATACGTGCGACCTTCGAAAATCACGATCCCGCCGCTCATGTCGTCGAACGCTTGCCAGTCGACACCGGTGATGGTCTGCACGTTGCCGGGTGTGTAGACCGTGGCCCCTAGCGCGTGCTCGATTTGCGGATAGCGCTCCATGAGCATGGCCGGAAGCTTGTCGGAAATATCGGCAGTGCTGAGCGCGGCGCCTGAAAACTGCGGTCGGATCAGGATGTCGGCCCCTACGCCGCGCGTGCGGCGCAGGGACTCCGTGAGCAAGCCCTCCGACACCCCCACCATCATCACGATCATCGCGACCTCGACCGCCACGGCAAGGATCGTAAGGCCCGTGCGCACGGGCCGGTGAAACAGGTTGCGGAGGACCAATCGGTGGATCATGGCTGGCGCGTGCTAGGAGCTTGCGACATCGGGCTCGCCGACCTGCTCGATCTCGACGTCGTCGGGAAGCGGCAGCTGAAACGAGGTGTCCGGGATCTCCTCGTTCAGTCCCGGTCTGAGGATCTCGATCTCGAGGCCGTAGCCATCTTGCGGGCGCTCGACCCGAATGTGCTGCGGGTAAGGAAGCCCCTTGTCCTCGAGCCAGTCGCGATACCAGGCATCGGTGGCAACTTCGGTATTCTCGTCGAGGATCATCAGTCGCGAGAGCTGGAGGTCGGACCGGCTGAACCAGTACTTGCGAAGGATGCGGAAGAAGCCGTCCGGGCCTCGGTCGATCACGTGCAGCACCTGATACCCCGACTGACCGTACATCTCGATGTCGAGCACGACGTTGCCCACGTCTTCGATAGGCTCGAGCATGATCGCCTGCAGCATGTGCTGCGGGCGGATATTCTCAGCCCGGTTTTCTGAGACGTGCGTGAGAGCTGTCTCGCCCTCGTAGACGCGATTGCGCCACGGCAAGTGGACCCGGAATCGCTCGCCGTCCGAGACCATATCGTACACCGTTGCGATGCCGCCCGGAGACTGGGCGTTCGTCCTGATCCAGCCCGGACGCCGGATAACCAGCGCCCCGCGAACGTCGGGATAGAGCGTTTCCCGGTCGCGCTCCTCGGACTGCACCGTGAGCGTGATGTCAATCACCGCCTTCATCGACTGCACCGAGGCGATGTGCTGGATAGTGTCGATGAGGTCCGCCCGGCTCGCCGTGCGAGCCTCCGGTGGCGGCGGCAGGATCGTGGTCGTGGAGAGCACGCCACAGCCGAGTGATGCGCACAGACACACTGCTAATGCAATGCTTTTGAGCGACACAATCCTAGGGTGGGGCCGGCGGCCAGAGCCCGACGATCTCTTATTGTAACAAGGCGGCTAGAAAACGTTGCGAAGCGCCCGGAACTATAGCGGGTTGAGACGCTTGCAGGCCTCCCGCGCGACCGCCCCGCTAGCGGCCGCGAACTCGGTTGGGCGAGCGCGGAACGCCCCCTTCGGGCTTGCGGCATGGCTGAACGGCACCGACTTCTTGGTTGCGCGAGCAGTGCCCAAGCCGAGCGTCAAGGCACGTGCGAGGACTCGAGTTGGTCTCGCTGACGCTTCGCGCGAGCGCGCCACCTCACCACCGCGACTGGTCCAGCCTCACCGAATCGAGCGCAAGCCGGCCGCGTCCGCCTGTTGGGGACGGCCCGAGGCTCAAGACCGAGGCTGTGCTGCGCCACGCGCTATGATGGCCTAGAATGGCACAGCCTGCCAAGCAGTTCGCGATCACTCCTGAATTGTCCGACCTCGGGCGGATCGATCGCCAACTCGCCTTTTTCGCTGCGCGCAATGAGCGCCCGCAGAGGCTTTCGCACGCACAACTGGAGCAGTTCAATGCTCGCGGATATTTGACCGGTATCCGTGTCATTCCTGACGCCGAGATCTGCGAGATCCGCCGACGTTTCGACAGTTTGCTAGAAAGAGTCTTGGCCGATGGAGGGGACAGCTATTCGATCAGTTCCGCCCACTTAGCGTACGCCGATGCCTACGATCTGCTCACCGACGCGCGCATTGTCTCCTACGTCAGCGACATCCTGGGACCCGACGTCGTGGGCTGGGGGTGCCACTACTTCTGCAAGATGCCGCGTGACGGCAAGCTCGTGGACTGGCACCAGGATGCCACGTACTGGCCGCTGACTCCATCCAAGACAGTCACTGTGTGGCTTGCCATTGATGATGCTGATCAAGGCAACGCCTGCATGCGCTTCGTGCCCGGTTCGCACCTGCGCGGCCCGCTGCCGTTCGAGGTCGCCGACGGCGAATCAACGGTCTTGAACCAGAAGGTGGGCGGTGTGGAGGAATTCGATCCACCGGTGGACAACGAGCTGCGCGCGGGCGAGATCTCGCTGCACTCGGACTTGCTGCTGCACGGCTCCGAGGCCAACAATTCGGATCGGCGGCGTTGCGGCCTGACGCTGCGCTATTGCGCCGCGGACGTGAGCGCCTATTTGGATTGGAACCTCAAGGGCGTGTTGGTCAAGGGGTCGGACCCGGCCGGGCATTGGGCCAATCCACCGCGCCCGCCCAACTGACCCGCGGGTCCCAAGCGCTGTCGCAGCCGAAAGACTCCTAGTTCAAATGCAAGGTCTCCGCATTCCATTCATCGACCTGTTCATCATCGTCGCCTACCTGCTTGGCATTCTCGCCGTGGGAGTGCTCTCGGTGCGGCGCCAGCGCATGACCGGGGAGGTCTACTTCCTGGCTGGCCGGTCGCTGGGCTGGATCATGATCGGAGCAGCCCTGTTCGCGTCGAACATCTCGACGATCCACTTGGTCGGGCTTGCCGCGTCCGGCTACAACGAGGGCCTTGTGTGGGGCAACTTCGAGTGGATGGCCGCCTTCACTCTAGTGGTGCTGTCGCTGTTCTTCGCACCGTTCTATTTCCGCAACCGGATCGAGACCTTGCCCGAGTATCTGGAGCGCCGCTTCAACGCGGCGGCGCGTTCCTTCCTGGCCTTCATGGCAATCCTGGGTGCCCTGTTCATCCACATCGGGATGAGCCTGTACGCGGGAGCGACCGTATTCGAGCAGTTCTTCGGGATCGATGTCGTGACATCGATCTTGGTGATCTCCGTGGTGACGGGCCTGTACACCGTGCTGGGAGGCCTCAAGGCGGTCGTCGTGACTGAGACCATCCAAACGGTGCTCTTGATCGGCGGCTCGATCTTGGTCACCGCACTTGCCATCGGGGCGTTGCCCGAGCACGGCATCGGCAGCATGGCCGAGTTCCAGGCCCAGCTCAGGCCGCGGCAGCTGAGCATGATCTGGAGTGACAACTCGGTAGGCTTGGCGTGGTACTCGGTGCTGCTGGGCTATCCGGTCTTGGGCATTTGGTATTGGTGCACCGACCAGACCATCGTGCAGCGCGTGCTGGCTGCCCGATCCGAGCACGACGCTCAGATCGGACCCTTGTTTGCCGGATTCATCAAGGTGCTGCCCGTCTTCATCTTGGTGCTGCCTGGCGTGATCGGCTACGTGCTGTACGGCAGCGAGATCGGCGACAACGCCAACCAAGTGCTGCCGATGCTGATTCAGGAGTTGGTGCCGACAGGCTTGCGCGGGCTGATCTCGGCCGGGCTGCTGGCCGCTCTGATGAGCACCATCGCCGCTGCGCTGAATAGTTGCGCGACATTGTTCGCCGTCGACATCGTGGCCCGGGTGCGACCCGGCACCAGCGATGCGTCGCAGGTGCGGATCGGACGCTGGAGCGCGGTCGTCGTGATGCTGCTGGCCATGGCATGGTCCACGCAGGGAGCGAAGTTCTCGAGCATCTTCGAAGCGGTGCAGGAGATTGGAGCGGCGCTGGCGCCTGCCATCACGGCTGTCTTCCTGTGGGGCGTGTTCTGGAAGCGCGGCACCGCGCAGGCGGCTGTTGCGACGCTGGTGTTCGGATTCACGATGGGGGCGACGGCGTTCGTGCTCGACTTCAAGGATGCCGACGGCTACAAGCTGATCACCAACGGATGGGGAATCCCCTTCATGCTGCAAGCCTTCTACATGACGGTGATCTGCAGTTGCGTGTTTTATGTGGTTAGCAAGATCACGCCGCCGCCACCCGCCGAAAAGGTTGAGGGGCTGACCTGGGACAACCCGCTGAGCGCGCTGACCAGGCGCTGGACCGGGGCCGGCGTGGATCCCCGAAGGCTCGCGACCCTGCTCTGCGTCGTCATCGCGGCGCTGTATGTCATGTTCCGCTGACACTCGCGGAACCGGAGTTGGAGAACCACGATGAAGCGACCGACCGTAGCGGTGCCGGACGACTACCCGCCGGTGCTGGGGCCCAGTGCGGCGTTCAAGACGCTCATGGCCGGGGCCGACGTGACCCACCACGACAGCTTGCCCGCCTCGACCCAGGTGCTGCTAGAGCGCATCGCCGGAGCCGAGGCCGTGCTCAACATCCGATCGTCCGTTGACTTCGGGGAGGATGTATTCGCCACCTGCCCCGAACTGCGCGTCCTGTCCCTGTGGGGGACGGGAACAGACCACGTCGATCTGAGCGCGGCCAGGGAGCACGGCGTGGTCGTCACCAATACGCCGGGCGTCTCGGCCGTGGCGATGGCCGAGCATGCCCTGGCGCTGATGCTAGCGGTGGCTCGTGACATTCCCAGGATCGACGCCAAGACGCGCAAGGGCGCTTGGCCGCGGGGATTCGTGACCCAACTTCACGGCAAGACCCTCGGCGTGGTAGGACTGGGCGCCATCGGATTGCAGACGGCTTGCATCGCGAAGGGAATCGGGATGCGCGTGATCGTTTGGACCCGCACGCCTGGAGACAAGCCGCTGGCGGAGCTGGGAATCGAGTTGGTGGAATTGGAGGACTTGTATTGCCAGAGCGACGTGGTCAGCCTGCACGTGCGCCTGACCCCGGAGACCAGCGGCATGGTCGGACGGCAGCAACTGGCGGCGATGAAGCCCACCTCGATCCTGGTCAACACTGCTCGCGGTGCCGTCGTCGACGAGGCAGCGCTTGTGGAGGCGCTGCGCGGCGAAACCATCCGGGGCGCCGGACTGGATGTATTCGAACAAGAACCGATGCCCGAGAACCACCCGCTAGCCAGCCTTCCAAACGTAGTGCTCACGCCGCATTCGGGCGGTGTGACTGCCGAGGCGCTGGAAACCGGCCTGCGGCTGGCCGTTGATAACGTTTTCGCCGCAATGAGGGGTAAGCCGATGAATCGCGTGGCCTGACGCCTCTGCTTGCCTACTCCTGCCCCGTCGGGCACGCCTGGGAAGCTACCCGAGTGCAGCGGAGGCGCAGCACCACCTTCCCGTGCAAGCTCGAAGTCGCCTCGGGCACGTCCACGCCTACTCGAACTCGGTGGCTTGCCCCTTGCGCAACAGGTAGTCGGGGCTGACGAGCTTGACAAAGGCGAACTCGTCTGCGAGCTTGCGCCTGCGGTTCGGCGAGATCACCACCCCCTCGCGGACATGGACGCCGCCGAAGGAGGTCTTTCCATCGCGGAGCGCCGAGACCGCTTCCATCGAAAATGCGCACCGCCCTAGTTCGGGCACCGTCGTGAGCCCGTAGCGGCCGCACCATGTGACCAGCTCATCTGCGGACAGGAAGTATGCCGCTTGGTCGGTGGGTCGGCCGAACCCGACCGCGAACACCCGAAGGGAGGTCGTCTTGAGCCCGTATTGCAGGTCTTGCACGCCTCGTCCGAAGGTCTCGCCCAACACATGGATCGCCCCTCCGGAATCGCGCGCGGCTTGGATGATCCTGTCCCAATGACCCGGGTCAAGCAAGAACTGCCTCCACATGCGGACGTACAGGTTCTTGGCGTTGCTGTCGTCAGTCTTGAACGCCAGCCCCTTCGCGCTCATCCCCTTGGACGAGATGATCGTTCCACCCTGGTACAGGTCGGGGTGATCCACGGTCGGGTCGAAACTGATGCCGGTCCAGGTTCCGTGGAGTTTCTCTGTTACGACGACCTGCTCGCCCGGTGCCACTGCGTCCGGAAAGCTCTGCAAGCTCTCTATGTCGAACTTGACGGTGTGTCCATGTGCGCCCACTACGACACCCTCGAATGCTACCGGCACGGGCGGGACATACTTCTCGATTCCGAGTGCGTCGGCGATTTCCTCGCCCGAGGGGTCGATCGCGAGCGGCCACGGCTTGCCGTCCTCAAGCGCCAGCCACGGGCCGTCCGGCCCTCGCGAGACAGGGTACAGCAGGCCTTGGCTTAGCGTTCCGCGAAGGCGCGTCGCCTTGATCCGTCGCCCCTGCTTGCCAGCCAGCCTTCCTTTACCCTTCTCGTCGTCCCACAAGTTGAGAGCGCGGCACAGCCATTCGGGCACGACTCCGCCCTCTGGCAGGTAAACCACCTGCTGGCCGGACTGGAATGCGCCCTTGCGGACCACGCAAGTGTAGCCGAGCACGTTGGCCAGCTCGAGCCGGTCGGCGTTTGGATGCGGCTTGACGTCGCTGATGCGGACGAGTGGTGTTTGGAATGTGGCCATCAGATTCTCTTCCCTTGCGGCCGCCGGCTGCTTAGTCAGCGGCTGGATGATTCGTTGATATTTACGATATTTATATTATACGAGAAATATTCATGCACGGTACTTATCTATTTGGATCTGTACATAGATACTATGATCTATATATGATCATCCACTATGCCGTCAAATGCGAGGATCCGATGAGTCCGGTGGAAGTCTGCCGATGAAACGATCAAGGCTGGTCGGCGCTTGACGGTCCGTCTATCCGAGAAAGGACAAGAGACGACCACCACATCGAATGACTTAAAGGTCACGCCACGCCTCCTCGTCCTCGCGAGAAGCCCACTCGCTTAATAGCTTGGAGAGGCCCAACACACAGTCCTGCCCCGGCGTTGCCTTGTGTACCACTACATGATCGCCCTCGACTTCGAACGCGATCACATCGCCCTCGTTCAAGTCGGCCGCCTCACGGATGCGCTTGGGGATCGTTGTCTGGCCACGTGAGGTGATCTTGGCAAACTCCATACGCTTATTGTCTTGGAAAACCGATTATTCAGACGGGATGACCTAGCAGACTAGTAGCAATCCGGCAATGGGCAAGGTCGAACCAAGGGTGGCATTCTCTAAGCACGTGCGGGCACAGGGAGTTCCACTGCTCATCCGTTCCGGCTACAGCCCCTAGCTTCCGAAGCGCATGGGCGCGCAGCAGCCGATCTCCGTGTCCGGGCACCGGATTCCATGCGGCCGATTCTCGGATGATCGCCCGCGGATCAGGATCGGGCACGGCCGGTATTAGCCATTTCGTCAGTTTGCTGTACGTCTCCAGCAAGACTTGGACGCTCAATCGGCCGACGCGGAGTTCCCAGAGCAGCTTGTACCAGCTGTCGGCACGAGCCTGCTTCCGAGGCTCCAATGCGGAATGCCAGTAGACGACGACGTTCCGATCAACGAAGACCGGCCCGATCATGCAGCCCGGCGCTTGTGGGCTTGCGTCCGTCAGTTCATTCCGCTTAGCGAGGCTGGACCGCCAGTGCGTGCTCCATTGCGATCGGGTATCCGTCCTTGTGGGCCTTCATCCGTTCAATCACTTGAGCTTCCTTCTTCAGCCGCTCGCATCCGCAACCACTGGCCTAGGTCATCGGAAAGTGTGATCGTCACTTTTCTCGTTTCGCGCGAACAGTGCAGAACGATGTTCATGTACGCAGGCCCCGCCGTGCCTGTCGCTCTCCGAACTGCCCACCTTAGAACGGTTCCTTACCGCTCCCTCCAGTGATCGGATGCCGTCTCGGGCAGAGCTACAATCGCATAGTCCGGGAGTGGCGCAGGCCGCATGAACTGCGCATCGACCCGACCCACTCAAAGTTGCCATGAAGTCCCGCTGGTTGTTTCTGCTCTTCTCCGTCGGCACGATTGCGGGCGGTTTGCCCTCGCGACTGGCCGGCCAGCCGCTCAGCCTCAAGGCTGAAGCCGGCTCCCGTCCCAACGTCCTATTTCTCGCGATTGACGACTTGAACGATTGGATCGGCGCGGCTGGGGGGCACTCGCAAGCGAAGACGCCCAACCTAGATCGCTTGATTTCCCACAGCGTCTTCTTTCGAAATGCTCACACCGCCGCGCCCGTCTGCAGCGCATCGCGGCATGCCTTGCTAAGTGGCCTGCGTCCCTCGACTACGGGCTGGTACACGAACTCCTCGAAAGAGAGGGTTGACTACGAGAGAACCCTGGGCGACACGGTGCCGCTGCCGACCCATTTCAAACGCAGTGGATACAAGACGATGGCCGCTGGAAAGATCTTCCACAGGGGAACCAGCGACGTCGATGGCTACGACTACTGGGACGAAGCGCGTCCCAAGTACAAGTGGCCCGAGTGGCTAGCCGAGCGCGGCCACGGCTACCAAGGCAAGAGCGGAGGACATTTCCATCCGTTCCCGCCGGATGGCGGAGCGATCTATCAGAAGTATCAGGAAGGTGTCAGCGGGCAATCGCTGTGCTGGGGGGCGCTTGAGGACGATGACATGCCCCCGGAGGGCATGCCGGACGAACAGGTAGCCGATTGGGCGGTCGAGCAACTGAAGCAGGAGCACTACAAGCCGTTCTTCCTAGCCGTAGGCTTCGTCCGACCGCATGTTCCGTACACGGCACCGAAAGAGTTCTTCGATCTGTACCCGCTCGAAAGCATCGTCATGCCTACCGTGCCGGCGGATGAGATGGACGACATTCCGCTCCTTGGCAAGGCCATGGCTCTCGGGACACTCCCGGGCGGAGACCACCGCAACGTGCTCGATATCGGGCCGAACTACTGGCGCGAGATGGTCAGGGCCTACCTGGCCTGTGTGACCTTCGTCGATGCGCAGGCCGGCAAGGTGCTGCGCGCACTCGCGGAGAGCCCCTACGCGGACAACACCATCGTCGTGTTCTGGTCGGATCATGGCCAGCATTTGGGCGAGAAACGGCACTGGCGCAAGCAGGCCCTATGGGAGGAATCGACCCGCGTTCCATTGGCGATTCGCTTGCCGAAGTCCGTGAACGGCGGCCAAAGCTCAAGCCAAGCGGTGAGCCTGCTGGACATCTATCCGACCTTGCTCGACCTTGTCGACCTTCCCGCTGTCAAGGGGCTTGAGGGAACGAGCCTGTTGCCGCTGCTGGAAAATCCCTCCGCCCGTCGCGTCGAGCCGGCCGTGACGACTTGGTACTACAACAACCATTCGGTCCGCGGCCTGAACTTTCGGTACATCCATTATCGCGACGGGACGGAGGAGCTCTACGATCACCGGTCCGATCCCGGCGAACACCGCAACCTGGCGGCGGACTCCGGGTACGAGGAGGTCAGGGCGAGGCTGGCGGCGTACTTGCCGGAGAAGAACGCCGTGCCGGAATCGATCGAGGGCGGAGGTTCGGACTCTTTCGGGAGAAAGGTGGAGGGGTTCCTCGCCGAGGGCGTGCCCGGCTGGCTGGGCAAAGACCCAGCACAGCCCACCGTGAAGTGACTTGCGGGCCCCGACGGTCTCGGTAGGCCAAGCTCAACCTTGGCGCTGGCCGAGAACCAACCAGCTCGGGGCCTTCACCGCGGCGCGGCACGGTTCGGCTACAGGTTGGTCTCGTGCACGAGAAAGGCTCTCGCCTCCGGGGAGTCGTCGGCGTTCCACCCGTAGAAGAGCAGCATGCCCTCGACCGCCGCGCCGTCGGGACGCGTCACGGGCTGGACATTGTTGAAGCGCCAGCCAGCGTACTGCCTCCCGTCCGGCATCAAGTCCCGGTGCTTTCTCCAACCGTTCCCGCCGTCCGCCGAGACCCACTCTTCGAGGCGCCCGCCGCCATGCTTGTCCATGATTCCCGACGAGTCAAGATAGCCCTCGCCGACGATGACATAGGCATGCAGGACGCCATCCCTGTCCCTGGCAAGGTGGCCGCTGTTCCACTGATGGTTCGATCCGCAGATGGCAGTTTGCTTCCACCGCCCGTCCTCGCGTCTGACGTAGTAGTAGCTATGAGTCTTCAGATCGTCCTCTGACAGGACATGCAGGAACGCGGGTGTGCCTGTTTCGTCCAAAGCGATGGCAGGCGGCACCCCGGCTCCGCGCCCTTCCGTGTCCCAGATCCGGGCCTTCTCCTTCGCTTGGTCTATATCGACGGGCGTATTCAGGACGTCTCCGTCCGCATTGCGGACGGCATGCGTCTCCAAGTCGACCGTGATGTAGGAGAGATTGTATTTCCACGCGTTGCTCACCGGCTGCTTGTAGCGTTCGTTAAACAGTCGCTTCGGGTCGTTGGACTTGACGTCGTCATAGTCGGTGAACACTACGTGCAAGTGCCTGCCGTCCGCGCTCGGAAGCTTGGTTTGGTAGGACGACCATTCGGCCTTGCCGCGGCTGTCCATGTCGGTCACGTCATTTTCCGGTCCAGTCCATGTCCTGCCGTTGTCATCGCTGGTTCGGTAGGTCCAAGAACTCGCGTGGCCGTCGGTGCGGTAATAGACCAGCTCCCTGCCGCCGCGGATTCGGAAGACGGTCGGGTAGGAGAGCTTTGGGGCTATTTCCGGCGCCCGGGTCCAATCGGAGATCTCCCTGCCCATGTCCGCCGGAAGGTTGGCGACGAGATGCGTGCCCGGAGTCTTGTGGCAACCGAAGAGAACGTGGAGGTACTCCTCGTGGTCCGCCCATATGACCGGGCCGTGATGATGGTCGCTGGTCGCCCTGCCTAGTGTCAACGGTTCGGAGAAGCGCCGACTCGACCGGTCGTAGCCGATCAACATCGGGCTCGTCTTCGCTTTGCCCGGCTGGCTCGGCCGGGCCCCGGCCTTGAATCCGATGAAGACCCTGTCGCGCAAGCAGACCGCTTGCGGTCTCTGCCTGACGTCGTAGAGCATCTTGATCCCGCCCCCGTCTCCGAAGGGCAAGATCTCCGAATCGCTGCCTCGGCCGCCGCCCCACAACGAGGGCGCACTGAAGGCTGTGGCGGTGACCGCGCAACGCATCAGGTCGCGCCGGCTGAACTCGGGCGACTGGCTCGACGGAGTCCGGCCAATCGTCATCGAGCGGATCATATCACGACGACCGCGCCGACGCGGCTCTCGCAGGAGGGCGGCCCTTGAGCGAAGGAAGGCAACCTCGTCGCGGACGATCTCAGGCTCGGAGGACGGAAATCGCGAGCTCAAGCATCGGTCAGCCAGTGTCTTGCCGGGGCAATCCGCGCTACGGTATGCTGAGAGAGCCCGGCAGGCTCTCGCCTGCCAAGGACTTCCCGTCTCGCGGAGCAGTCCCAAAGTGCGCCCGTAGCAAGGCTGCACTCTCCGCCCATGACCATAGGCGAACTGCATCAGAAGGACATCGAGTCTCTCACTCAGATGGCTCTCGACCTCGATATCGAGGATGTCAGCGGACTTCGCAAGCAGGATCTGATCTTCAGGATCCTGAAGTCACAGGTCGACGAGGACGGCATGCTCGGGGTCGAGGGCGTGCTGGAGATCCTGCCCGAGGGCTTCGGCTTCCTGCGCTCCAGGATCTACAACTACCTGCCGGGGCGCGACGACGTCTTCGTGTCCCCGCAACTGGTATACGACTACGCGATTCGGAACGGGGACACGGTCGAGGGCGAAGCGCGCATGCCGCGCGAGCGCGAGAACTACTTCTCGCTCACGAATGTCGCTGCGCTCAACCACGCCGATCCCGACGAGGCGAGGGAGCGGATCGACTTCGACAGCCTCACGCCGTTCTACCCGCAGGAGCAGCTGCGCCTCGAGACCGTCAAGGAGAACCACAGCGGGCGCGTGATGGACCTGATCACTCCCTTGGGCAAGGGCCAGCGCGGGTTGATCGTGGCCCCGCCGCGCACGGGCAAGACCATGCTGCTGCAGTCCATCGCCAACTCCATCACCGCGAACCATCCGGACGTCACCCTTATCGTGCTCTTGATCGACGAGCGGCCGGAAGAAGTCACCGACATGCAGCGCTCGGTCAAGGGAGAGGTCATCAGTTCCACCTTCGACGAGCCCCAGACCCGTCACGTGCAAGTGGCCGAGATGGCGATCGAGAAGGCCAAGCGGCTGGTCGAGCACAAGCGCGACGTGGTCGTGCTGCTGGACTCCATCACCCGTCTGGCGCGGGCATACAACACAGTCGTGCCCTCGTCCGGCAAGGTTCTCACCGGCGGCGTCGACGCGAATGCCCTGCAGAGGCCGAAGCGCTTCTTCGGCGCGGCGCGCAACATTGAAGAGGGTGGCTCGCTCACGATCGTCGCGACGGCGCTGGTGGATACCGGCAGCCGCATGGACGAGGTCATCTTCGAGGAATTCAAGGGCACGGGCAACATGGAGCTGCACTTGGACCGGAAGCTGGTGGACAAGCGGACCTTCCCCGCCATCGACATACACGCCAGCGGGACTCGCAAGGAAGAGCTCCTGCTGGACGAAGAGACGCTGAGGCGGGTGTGGGTCTTGCGCAAGGTCACAAGCAACCTCGGCACTGTCGAGTGCATGGAACTGCTGTTGGACCGCATTTCCAAGACTCGCAGCAACGCAGAGTTCTTGGCGTCGATGAAGGGCTGACTTCATGACGGGCGGCAAGTCCCGCACCAAGATCCGGGTGCGTTACGCCGAAACCGACCAGATGGGCGTGGCGTATTACGCCAACTACTTGGTCTGGATGGAAGTTGCGCGCGTCGCCTACTGCCGACACGCCGGGTTCCAGTACCGCGACATGGAGCGGAAGGACGGCGCGTTTCTATCGGTGACCGAGGCGCGCTGCCAGTACCGCGCCCCGGCTCGGTTCGACGACGAAGTCGACTTGGTCTGCTGGGTGACCGAGAGCCGGTCGCGCAGCGTGCGCTTCGCCTACGAGATGCTGCGGGACGGTGAATTGCTCGCCTGTGGCGAAACGCTCCACATTGTCACCGACTCAGGAGGCAAGATGATCCGGTTGCCGGAACGCTACCGGCCATACTTTCCGCTCACGCGCTAGCGCGTGAAAGTCGCTGGCTTGCCAGCGGGCGCCGCGGTGACCGCTGGCTCTTGGGATACACTGACAAGCTAGATCATGTCGAGTCACAAGTACATCCACGCGTCGCTTTGCTTTGCCGTCCTCTGGGCTTGCGGCGGCGGAGACTCCGCGTCAAGTGAGTCCGCTCCACAAGAGACTCCTCCGTACCTCGTGGAGTACGAGGGCGGGGAAGGGGCCGGTCAGGGCCGGCACATCGTGCTGGTTGGCGGCGACGAGGAGTATCGGTCCGAGGAAGGCCTTCCGCAACTGGCCCGCATGCTGTCGCAGCACCACGGCTTCCGTTGTACGGTGCTCTTCGCGGTCGATCCCGAAACGGGCATCGTCAATCCTCACGTCAACACCAACATCCCCGGCACTGAGCGCTTGGACGACGCGGACCTGATGTTCATACAGACCCGCTGGCGCGTCCTGCCCGCAGAGCAGATGGAGCCGATCGACCGTTTCCTGAAGGCTGGCAAGCCGGTGATCGCGCTGCGCACGGCCACGCACGCCTTTGCGCCTCAGCCGGAGCTGCACAAGCAGATCTTGGGCTACCTGCGCGCTGCCCGCCGAGCGGAAGACCCCGACTCTGTCGCGCTGCCCGACATCCCGGCCGAGGAATGGGGGCCGTTCGACCACTACGGGGACGGCTACACGGGCCCGATGCAGGAATGGCGGGACGGCTTTGGAAGGCTGGTGGTCGGCGAGCGCTGGGTGGCTCACCATGGCAGGCACAAGCACGAGTCCGCCAAGGGCGTCATCGCCGCCGATGCAGCCGACCACCCGATTCTGAGGGGTGTCGACCCGGACTCGGTCTGGAGCGCGGCTGACGTGTACACGGTCCGCCTGCCGCTGCCCGGCGATTCGATGCCGCTGGTATACGGCAGCGTGATGGCCCGGGCCGGGGAGTATGACGAGGAGGACGCGCTCTACGGCATGCGGCGCAGCGATAGCCAGCCGGTCGAAGAAAAGAACGACCCAATGATGCCGGTCGCTTGGACCAAGAGCTATCAGCTTCCGGGGGGACCGCAGGGCCGGGCGTTTTCTACCACGCTGGGAACGTCAACCGATCTACTCGAGGCCGGCGTCCGCAAGATGCTGCTCAATGCGGTGTTCTGGGCCCTGGGGGAAGAGTCCGCAATTCCGGAGGGCGGCGTGGCGTCTGAACTTGTCGGCGAGTACAGCCCTACGAGGTTCAACAACCATCCGCCCGAGTATTGGCAGCAGCGGGCCGTGGTGCCGGCCGACTTCCGCTAGCCGGGCGGAACGGAACTCAAGCTTCCGCCACGGCCTCGACGGCCTTGGCGACGTCCTCGCCGCTGGGCGCTTGGAAGGCTCGCAGCCCGAATTGTGGCAGCGCCGCGAAGATGTGGTCGAAGAGGTCGGACTGGATCGCCTCGTACTCTGCCCAGCGCTTGTCCGCGATAAACGCGTAGACTTCCAACGGCAGCCCCTGCGGCGTGGGCTGCAGCTGGCGCACGATCAGCGTCATGCTCGAGTTCACCATCGGATGGGCTGACAGATAGGCCGCCAGATAGTTCCGAAACACGCCGACATTCGTCATCCTGCGCCCGTTCACCTCGACGGCTTCGTTGATCCCGCGGGCTCGGTTGTGCTCGGCGAGCTCCGCCTCCTTGCGTTCCACGTAGTCGCGCAGGATCTCGATGCTCTTGAAGTGCTCGATCATCTCCGGCTGGCAGAACCGAACGCTCGACACGTCCAGGAAGATCGAGCGCTTGACCCGCCGCCCGTCGGACTCCGCCATGCCGCGCCAGTTCTTGAAGCCCTCCGAGATCAAGGCATAGGTCGGCACCATGGAGATGGTCTTGTCCCAGTTCTGCACCTTGACTGTGTGCAGCGTGATCTCGACGACATCGCCGTCAGCTCCGTGCTGCGGGATCTCCACCCAGTCTCCGGGGCGAACCATGTCGTTGCTCACCAGCTGGATGCCGGCGACCAGCCCCTGCAGGCTGTCCTTCGAGACGAGCAGTATGACCGCCATCATGGCGCCAAGGCCGCTCAGCAGCAGCAGCGGGGAATTGCCGGTCACAATCGAGACGCCGAGGATGATCGCGCCGACGGAGAGCACGATCTTGAGCACTTGCACGTACACCCGGATCGGGAAGCGACGCGCGATCTCGTACTCCTGCTCGTAGATTTCTCGACCCACCGTCAAGACACGAATCGCGGCTGTTAGCAGCGCCGCCAACGCGTACAGCTCCGCGCTGCGCATGACCCAGAGCGAGAGCGAGGGCGAGATCAGCACCTGCGGCCCGAGGACGTAGATGATCAGTGCAGGGACCAAGTGTGAGAGCTGTGAGAAGACCCGGCGCTGGACCAGCCGGTCGTCCCAAGTGGACTCGGTCCTCGATGCGGCCTTGCGCACCGCCCGCACGATCACCTTGAGGCAGATGAAGCGCCCGAGCCAGGCGATGCACCCGATCAGCAGGATTTCCAACGAGTCGGCCGTGACGTGCGCTGCTCCCTCGGACAATCCTGAGTCAAGCAGCTTCTGGATGAGCAGTTGGTTCATGCGGCGATCAGACCTGAGGAGGTTCGCTGATTGGCCTCAACCGGGAGAGCTAGTAGGGCGCTCAGGCTTGCAGGCTGAGGCGGCAGACGACTCCTACATCGTCGCAATACCACATCCAGCCATCCCGAATCGTCATCCCGTGCGGCAGCGGGTCGCTGTCCTGAAGCTGGATCTTGGCGCTGGTCTCGCCAGTTTCGGGGTCGAAGCGGTAGACGGCGTTGTCGTTCGATTCGACGCACCAAAGCCACTTGCCCTCCCAGCCAAGCCCGTGAGGGCGGTCGCCAGCGGTGGGGAATTGCTTTTCTATTTCGAAGCGCTCCGGATCGATCCTGTAAATCATCTGGGCGGGCGGTACGGACACCCACAGCTTGCCCGCGCGCCATTCCAAACCGTGTGCTCCCGTCGCGTTCCTCTGCGCTGGCGGGCGAGCGGCTGCCGCCGTCGTCCTAGGCGGCGGTGCTAGCGGGCTGCGGCGGGATGTGGTCCACGCCACTACGCCCGAGCCCGGGGAGTCGAAACGCGCCAAGGTACGGCCGGTGTGCGGGTCGATCTTCAAGATTTCGCGGCTGTAGGTGGAAGCTGTCCACAGCGCTCCGCCATCGAATGTGATCCCGCTGCCCGCCTTGGTCTCGGTGTCAAGCTGCCGGAGAACCTTGCCCTCGCTGTAGTCGACCAAGTAGGCGCGGTTATCCCCCTGGTCCAAGATCCACAGGCCTTCTTCGGTGGCCTGCAGCCCATTCGGCTTGGGCCCCGGGGAGTCGAACATGGTAGTGACCTTGGCGCTACGGACCTCGAGCTTCGCCAAAGCCGGGAGCGCGGATGCTAGCGCGATCAACTCTCGCCTGGTAACAAACATTGCGGCCTCCTTGGGCCTTTGGGCCACGCTCACGGCGGTCCGAGGGCCCGGGTTGCTCCGATTATAGGTCCGCTAGTCCAAAGTTTCCCTCAAAGGGACGTAGTTGGAAGGATCGGACTTGCGGAATCGGCCCTCAGGCACCTCCACCAAGCGACGCTCGGCTTCGGGCAGGTCGGGGTATCGCACCGTCTGCTTGCGGCTGGGATGCTTGGGCAGCAGGCGGGCGAGCGATGCCTTCACCTCGCCATGCTCGGGTCTGGCCGCGAGGTTGTTCCACTCGTACGGATCGGCGCCGTGATCGTACAACTCCTCGCCGTCCGCGTACCGCGAATAGCGCCAGCGCTCGGTGCGTACCGAGACCCTGTCGGGGCTTAGGCTGGTGATCGCCGGCTTGTCCCACGTCGCATCGGGGTCATGCAGCAGCGGGCGCAAACTGCGGCCGTCGAGCTCTGGACGTTTGGGCAGGCCGCAGAGATCGACAAGAGTAGGGTAGAGATCCAGGAGCTCGACAGTCCGCCCGCTCTTGCGACCAACCGCGCCCACGCCCGGCCCGGCCAGCATCATCACCACGCGCGCCGACCGTTCCCAGAGAGTGAACTTGCGCCACTGCCGTTTCTCGCCCAGCTGCCAGCCGTGGTCGCTCCACAGCACGATGATGGTGTTGTCGGCGTGCGGGCCGTCTTCCAGCGCCGCAAGCACTCGACCGACATTGGCATCGGCGTAGTTGATGCAGGCGAGGTAGCCTGCCACCGCCTTGTGCCACTGCCCGTACTTGGTGACGTTGTCGTGGTCGCGGAAACTCCGCAGCGAGGACTCGGGGACATCGTCGATGTCGCCCTCCAATGTCGGCGGCAGCTCTACGCGCGAGGGAGGAAAGCGGTCGAAGTGCTCTTGCGGGACGTACCAGGGCAGGTGCGGCCGGTAGAAGCCGACTGCCAGAAAGAACGGCCGCGAGTGCTCCTCGCCCAGGTAGCGCTCCGCCCAGGCAGCCAAGCGCGTGTCCTCGGTCTCGGAAGCCCTTGCCGAGAGCCCGCTCCAGTCGAAGTGGCCGGTCCTGGGAATGCCGTTTACCGGCTTGCCGGACGGGTGCAGGAAGCCCTTGAACTGGAAGTACGCTTCCCACGAAGCGGCCTCGTTCTGCGGACCGTGGAAGGTCTTGCCGCCGCCAAGCACCTCGTAGCCGTGCAGCATGAAGTGCTGCGGCAGCGTGACCGCGTCCGGCACGGCCTTGCGCCACACATCGGCGTTGTTGTAGACGCCGGAGGTCGACGGCCTGAGGCCTGTCATCAGGCTTGTCCTGGACGGATTGCAAGAAGGCGCTTGGCAGTACGCGCGCGTGAAAGTGACGCCGCGCTGTGCCAGCTTGTCCATGTTGGGCGTGATCGACTGGGGGTGGCCTCCCAGCGGGCCGATCCAATCGTTGAGGTCGTCGACCCCGATGAAGAGGACATTCGGGCCGCTGGCCCGGGCCGCCTGGGCGAAGGCATCTGCAGGGCATAGCAGCACGGAGCAGATCGCCGCCAGAGCGGGAAGCACTACCGAGCGCTTGCTTTGGCCGCGGGCCGTTACTAGAAGAGGAGTCATATTGACGGCTATCATACCGACCTCGGCTGCGACGGAGCCCAGCGTGACTGAAGCAGGGCCACACTATGCTAATGATTGAGCTTTGCTGTGCCGAATCCCCGAGCATCGGACGCGCCGCTGGCTCCCGCGCAGCCCTCAGTTTCAGCAAGCGACGCTGGCCAGGACTCGCTCCAAGACGATGCGCCCGTAGCGCAGGTGGCAGGCTTGCGGCGCTGGCTCTTCGTTGCTTTGGGCGGCGTCTTCGTGGCCCTGGGCTTGGTGGGCGTTGCATTGCCGGGAATTCCGACCACGCCGTTCCTGCTGCTTGCGAGCTACTTCTTCGTCCGCTCCTCTCCCGCACTGCATCAGCGCTTGCTCCGGTCGAAGCTTTTTGGTCCCACCCTACGGGACTGGCAGCGCCACAGAGGCGTCAAGCGGAGGACCAAGTGGATATCGATAACGTGTTGCTCGCTGATGATCTGCTTTTCGATCGCCACCGGAGGGCTGCCCTGGGCGGGGCGTGTTGTGATCGCGGCGGCCGGAGCCTATGGGATGTGGTTCGTGGCGAGGCTGCCAACCGTGCCGGACGATAAGGGGGTGCACACTGCGGCAGGGCAGGCCGCGGCAAGGAAGGTGCGGTGATCCGAGACTCGGTACGGCAAGCAAGCGGGTTCAACATCTGCCCGCCGAATGCGACAATGTCCCTCCAGTCCACTGGAACGCTGCACGGCGTCCGGAAACGCGCGTACATGATGAAGGCGAAAGGTAAAGCAATGGCTCTACGAGGCGGCAGCGCCGCCGTCATCGGAGGCCTGCTCATCTGCTCCTTGTCAGCATGCGGCGAGGCTCGGCCGGAGAGCGTGCTGGAGTCGGCCGAAGTTCGCCAAGCGGCAGCCAAAGCGCTGGTGAGTCTCGACCGGTCGATGGTGTGCTGGAAGGGCGCGACGCCCGAATTCGATGGGCAGATCGGCCAGGGGGAATACGCCGATGCCACGCCGTTCCAATGGAATGCCGACTGGGTCGAGGCAATGAAGCAGGACATCACTTCCCGGCAGGACCTCGACTTCAACGGCTGGGTCAAGCATGACGGGGAGCATCTGTACCTCGCCTTCAACATCACGGACGACATCTTCTACGGGATCGAGACCGAGCGATGGCTTCCGCATCACGACGAGTTCGCGCACGTGATCGGCGAGCGGGAGCGAGGACGTCCGTGGTTCGGCGACATGATCGAGATCCTGACCTTCAGCCGGATGTTGGAGATCGGGGAGCCCGTCTCGGACGTGACCGGCGACGGCCGCGGGATCCAGATCATCTACAACCTCACCAAGTCGCTCGAAGGCGGCATCGGCGTGCCGGGCATGCTGCCCCACGGTCCGAACCGCACCGTCGAGAACTGGGAGAACAACAAAAGATGGATTCTCGATGACATCATCGAGACCCGGACCGTGATGCACGGTCCCGACAACCGCTACACCGTAGAGGTGCGGATTCGACTAGACGGGGGAATCGAGATCCGAGAGGGCGAGTACTGGGCCGACGGGATGCCTGACACGCCGATCGGCTTCAATCTTGCGATCGGCGATGTCGACGAGGCCGAGAAGTCCCCGGATGGCTTGCTCCACCACGAGACCTGGTGGGCGGGCAAGACGGTGCGGCGGGGAGCGGCTCCCAGAGTGAAGCTCTGGGGCGCGCTGGTGCTGACATCCAAGCAGAAGCCTCGCGCCTAGGGCTAGAGTCGGCGCGACCCTGCTTTTCGCGCGCGAGCGAATCCTCGAGCGGGTCTCGAGGAGGAACTGCGCGCTCCGGTGCCTTACTTCTGTGCGGCTAGCTTGGTTCGGACCTGTTCGCCGAACACCTCGTTCTCGACCTCTCCATAGACCACTGGCGGATAAGCCGGAATTCGCTCGAGCGCCTCCGGTTGGCGGGCGAACTCCCGGTGGTGCGCCAAGCGCACTCGCAGCTCCGCCACCTTTTCCGGGCGGCTATCGGCCAGGTTTGTCTCCTCGTAGGGATCTTCGCGGATGTTGAACAGCTGCAGCGGCTGCTCCCGCCAGCCATAGTAGCTGGCACCCTCTTCGATCAACTTCCAGTGGCCGACTCGGATCACTTCCAGCGAATGCACCACCTCTTCGCGGTGGCCCGGGCCTCCCTTGGCGATGGAATCCCAGGCATCCCGGCCGTCGAGCGGCAAGTCTGAATCGGTACTCGCCCCGGCGAGCTGTGCGAATGTCGGAAACAGGTCGACGATATGGAGCATCGCGTCGCTGGTGGATCCGGCGGGAATCTGTTCTGGCCAGCGCATGGCCGCCGGGACCCGCACGCCGCCCTCGTGGTAGTGAGACTTGAAGCCGCGATAGGGGCCGTTTGACGTGACGCGTGTGCCGCCGTTGTCATTGGTGAACATCACCAGCGTGGAATCAAGCACACCCTTGCGCTCGAGCGCCTCGAGCACGCTTCCCACTGCCAGGTCCATGCACTCGAGTTGGGCGCGCTGCGGCCCTCTTCGGCCGAGGCGGGAATACTTCTCGAGATAGTCGTCCGGCGCTTGGTGCGGCCCGTGCACCGCGTTGAAGGGCAGGTACAGGAAAAACGGGCTACGTCCGTCGTGGCGCTCGATCAGCCGCTCGGCCTCGTCCGCCAACAGAAAAGTCGAATAGCCCTCCTCGACCACGGGCCGGCCGTTGCGGTGCCAGTCCAGGACTGGACCGCGCATGTGCGTGAACGAGTCGATCAATGCCGAGTAGTGTCCGTAATGGTGGTCGAACCCGCGCTGCAGGGGAAGGTGCGGCCGCTGCCATTCCCCGAGATGCCACTTGCCAACCATCCAAGTGCGGTAGCCGACCTCACGCAGGGCCTCCGCCATCGTCCGCTCGTCCAGCAGCATGCCGTGGCGAGACTCGGCGGTCGGGCGGACTTCCATGCCGTTCTTCCAGGCGTACCGGCCGGTAAGCAGGCAGGCGCGAGTCGGCGAACAGACCGGCTGGACATAGAATTGCGTCAGCTTCACGCCCTCGTCCGCGATCCGGTCGATGTTGGGCGTGGGAACCTCCTTGCCGCCGTTGAAGCCGACTTGCTCCCACCCCATGTCGTCGGAGAGGAACACCACGAAATTCGGTCGCGGCACTGCTTGGCCATAGAGGGTGATCGATACGAGGGCTAGGGCCCAGCAGGGACGGAGCATTGCACTCAATTGTCGCCAACACAGCTCGCCCGATGCCACAGGCCGTACAATGCTCGGGATGAGAATTGCATCGTTCGGCGTCACCGCTGTTGCCTGCGCGCTGTTGTGCGCGCCTTGCTTGGCGCAGCAGCCTCCCAACTTCGTCATCATCTTCGCCGACGACCTGGGCTATGGCGACTTGGGGTGCTACGGCAATCGGCACATCCGCACCCCCAATCTTGACCGCATGGCCGCCGAGGGCCTCCGGCTGACCGGCTTCTACGCCCAGAACGTATGCGGCCCCTCCAGGGCGGCGCTGCTGACGGGCTGCTACCCAATCCGCGTCGGCGAGCCCGGCAACACCAAGGGAGCGCACACGATCCTACATCCGCAAGAGACCACCATCGCCGAGGTCCTTGCCGCCAAGGGCTATGTCAGCGGCTTGGTCGGCAAGTGGCACCTGGCAGGCCCCGGGGCACACGAGCGCGGGCCGGGCACGGGCCCCTACAAGCGCGAGCTGATGCCGACTCAGCAGGGCTTTGACTACTTCTACGGAACCCCCGCCCACAACGGCGTCACCCGCGAGCCGGATCCGAAGCGGTGGAAGACGGAGCTCATGCGGGGGGATGAGGTCTTGGAAAGTCCCACCGACCTGAGCCTGCTTACCCAGCGGTATACCGAGGAGGCCATCCGTTTCTTGAAGACGCACCGCGAGCAGCCGTTCTTCCTGTACCTAGCCCACACCATGCCACACGTGCCGCTCGGAGCCTCTTCGGAGTTTCGCGGGCGATCCCCGCGCGGGCTCTACGGGGATGTGATTGAGGAACTCGATTGGAGTGTTGGAAAGGTTCTCGCGGCCCTGCGTGACCTTGAACTCGACGAGCGAACACTGGTCGTGTTCACCTCCGACAACGGTCCCTGGATCGAGGGACACTTGGGAGATTACGGCGGTAGCGCCGATCCCCTGAGAGGTTTCAAAATGTCCACTTGGGAGGGCGGGCTGCGCGTGCCGGGGATCTTCTGGTGGCCGGGACAGATCCGTCCGGGGCAGGAGAGCGATGAACTGGCGAGCACGCTCGACCTGTTGCCCACCTTCGCAGCGATTGCCGGCGCGCCTCTTCCTGGCCGGCGCCCACTTGATGGCGTCAACCTCTGGCCGTGGCTGTCCGGAAGAGCGAGCGAAAGCCCGCGTCAGGATTTTCTCTACTTCGCCTTCACGCACTTGCAGGCCGTGCGAGACCGGCGCTGGAAGCTGGTCCTGCCGCGCCCGAGCGATCCGCCGTGGACGAGTTGGTACGGACGCATGATCGACGCGGTCGAAGCCCCCGAACTCTATGACTTGCAGTTCGACAGGAGCGAGAGCCGGGATGTGTCCGAGCAGCGCGGTGACATCGTCGAGCGCTTGATGGGAGTCGTCGAGCGGGTGCGCGCACGCTTGGGAGACTACGACCGCATCGGCTCCCAGGTGCGCTTCTTCGATGTCGGGCCGCAAAGGCCCAAAATGGATGCCTGGAAGAACTGACAGCAGTCGCGGAGGTGACCGGCCGCTCGTCTGTCTTCGTGGTTCTCGCGCCGCAAGACCTGTCCCGGCGGGCGAAAACGCCGTCGGCGGCTTCCATGAGAAACTAGTTGTAGAGCACTCGGCCGGGTCGGCTGTCAGGCGCGGCAGATAGCACAGCAGGTCGGAGGAAGTCCATGAGCGCTGAGGGAGCGTCGTACGGGCGCTTGCAGAGAATTCTAGATCGTGTCAGCTTCACTTGGGGGGCCAGCGGCACCAAGCTAGCCTACGTGGCTGAACACGGATTGTGGATGAACCGTTTCCGCCCCGGCGGCCCGCACGCGCTGTGGATCGCCGGCCACCTGGCGTTCTACGAGGGCGGTGCGCGCAAGCTCTACCAAGGGCTCGAGCACAATCCCCTCGGGCACTGGAAGGATCTGTTTGCCAACGGCAGCGAGTGCTACGACGAGCCGGAAAAATACCCCGATCCCGAGCGGTTGCTGGCCGAACTCGAGCGTGGCAGGCAGGACGCGCTCGCAGCCATTTCAGGCCTGAGCGATGCTCAACTCGACAGCCCGGTGGTCAACGAGCGCCTCAAGATCAGGGACTTGCAGTCTCAGATCGAATTCATGGTATGGCACGATGCGCACCACGACGCGCAACTGGGCGCCATCGTCAACAACCACAAGGCGGCCCAGTCCGGCTGACGCGCTTGGGCCCGACTGGCCGGCTCATTCCAGTTCTGGCTTGAGTCCCTCGTTCCAGTAGATCTTCAAGTTGTGCGTGGCGCGGCCCGCCGCGACGATATCGGGCTTGCCGTCCTCGTTGAGGTCCGCTGCGATGAGGTCCTCGGTGGCCATGCCGCCCCAGTCGATGATCTGCACGTCTGTGGTGTCCGGGTCGTAGACCGCGACACCGGTCCGATCGTAGGGCATGCTCCCCTTGAGGCGCCAGCCAAAGGCCAGCTCTTCACTGCCGTCGCCGTCCAAGTCGGCGGTCCACAGCGCGTGCCCGCCGTTGACTCGCTTGACCACGACCTGTCGCCTCCAGCTGGACCTCGGGTCCTCCGGTTCGTGGTACAGCACGATGTGGTTCGCGTGCCATGGCTCCACAGTGGCGATGTAGCGCTTGCCTGAGGCCAAGCGGCCCACCTTGACCTCTCCCGCGCCACGGATGGACTCGCCGATGTGGCCCGCGCCGAGTTGCAGCTTGACCCACTGCCCGGATTCGGAGCGATCCAGCAAGTGGACGCCCTCGTACGATGCGACCAGCAACTCGTCCGCTCGGTCATCGTCGAAGTTGAAGCCCCAGAAGTTGTGGACGATATGAAAGCTGTCGTCGATGACTTCCTGTTCCCAGGCCGTGGCGGCGGGGTTCGCCGATGGTGTCAGTGCCAGCAGCCGGGCTCCGTTCCCGACCCAGTGCTGCGGACCGCTCGTCCCGCGCCCGTGCAGCGGAGCAACGATGAGTTCGGCTCGGCCGTCGCCATCGGTATCGGCCCAGCGCATACGATGCGTGGTCGGTTCGCTGCCGAGCGGGTGCAATTCCCATTCCGCGCCGGGATCGTCCGTGCGCTCGATCCACTGCAGGGTTCCGCCGCCCTCCGTGTCGCTGGGCCGCCAAGCCGCGCCGATCGCGAAGTCCAGCTTGCCGTTGCCGGTGATGTCGTGGGCCGCGATGGCGACATTGTCTGCTTCGGTCTCTCCATCGAGCACGACGTGCTTCTGCCAGTCGGGATTGCTCCACCAGACGACCTGCGTTTCGTTGAGCGCGACGATGTCGATGTCCCCGTCCGCGTCGACGTCCTCGCATAGGACGGCATAGCCAATGCCGAGCTCGTCTTCGATTTGCTGGTGGCGGAAGTCGATTGCCGCCTGACTCAGGCTGGCGGCCAGCCCCGCCAGTGCCGCCAAGCGCACGATGGTCTGCATGGCGATAGCGTAGCAACCGGAAGCGGTGCTGGCACGGAGCGCGTTGCCAGCAGGGCTGGGCGCTAGTCGTCCAGCTCGAGGATCTGTCCGTCGGCCAGCAGTCTGGCGCGTAGCTTTCCGTAGTCCAGGTGTTGGATGGCGACGCCGTCGTCTATCGCGAGCACGGCTGCCGTGGCCGCCGACTGGCCGAGGATCATGAAGACCGGCTCCATGCGAATCGAACCGTACGCGATGTGGGACGACGACACGCACACCGGCACGAGCAGATTGGCCACTTCTTGGCGCTTCGGCACGATAGATCCGAAAGCGATGCCGTACGGCCGCAGCGGCTTCACGCCGATGTCGCCCTCGTTTTGGACGAATCCATCGGACGTCACGTAGCGCTGCACATTGTGGGAGTCCATCGCATACGATCCCATTCCGACCGAGTCGGGCACCGGGCGCTTGGCCAGGCACTCGTGCTCGGTCATCACGAACTCTCCTTGGAGCCGCCGGGATTCGCGCACGTAGAGCTGGTGCGGCCAGTTCCCGTTGTCGCTGAATTCGTCGCCGGCAAGTCCCCATTGCGCGAATTCGTGTCGCACGTCGTCCGGCACGCGCTGGTCGTTCGCTAGGAAGTACAGCAGGCCCTTTTGATACCGCTCGTGCTCGGCGACGATTTCCTTTCTGGCCGCGTGCGAGGCTTCGGGATAGGCGTAGTTCATGCCGATGTTGTCAGTGCTGAACGGCCCGTGGTTATTGGTGTCGGTCTTTCCGTTGGGGATCGGGTCGAACTTCCGGAACGTCTCGCGCCAGCCCGTGGCGAACACGCGCAGGATCAGTTCGTATTGGCTCGGATCGTACCCTTCCGGTTTGGGAAATGGAACGCGGTTTTCTGGTACCCGCGTGAGGCAGAGACGAAAGCAGTACGCTTGGATGCGGTTGTCGGCACTGCCGTTCTCGCCAGGCGGCTCCGGGCTGATCCGCGGCAGCAGGCCACTGGCCGGATCCCCCGGCATGACGTATGGGTCGACCCGTTCCGGAAAGAAGTGCCCGTGATGGCGGGCGTCCTTCTGCACCCCCGCCCACTCTTCTCCGTAGCTGTCCGTGCCCTCCCTTCCGACGCTGTACGAGACTCCGGCAGCCGCCATCAGGTCGCCCTCGTAGGTGGCGTCGATGAACGCGGACCCGGCGAATCTCGCTCCGGTTTCCGTGGCAATGCTCAGGATTCTTCCGTCCTCGACGTGCACTCCGCTGCCGCGGTCCAGCCACTCATCGCGCCGCACGTCGATTCCGTGCTCGGCCACGAGGTCCTCGAACACCTCTTCCGCAACATGCGGCTCGAAGATCCACATCGTCCGCTGTGCGCCGTCCACCGCCGGCGTGCCCTGGCCGCGGTTGCCGTACTCGGAGCGCTCTTGCCAGCGCCAAGCTGCGGGATCCTCATAGTGCCGCCAGATGCGGTGGTAGAACTCGCGAGCGAGCCCGCCGATCACCGACTTGTCACCCGTGTCGGTCCAACCGAGGCCGCCAGAGGACAAGCCGCCGAGATGCCGGTCCGGTGACACCACGACCACGGACTTGCCCATTCTCTGGACCTGGACGGCCGCGGTCACCGCCGCCGATGTGCCTCCATAGACAACCACGTCGAACACCTCGGCATGGCTCCCGCGCGTGCCCGGGGCTTCGGTTCCGGCACATCCTCCCAGTGCTGCCACCAATGCGAATACGAAAGCTGGCAGGGCAGGGAGCTGCGGACGGGCGGTTGCTGGAGTTCTCGGCACCGGTCTTGGTCTTCAGTCAGATCTGGCTGCGGGGTCGCGACTGAGTTTACCGCGACCCAAGGGCGGCACTCACAGGGGTGAAATGTCTAACTCGGCGTCGGTCAGGTCCCGGCCCAACAGGGAAACGGCCTCTTCGTGCACAGCGTCAAGGGTCATTCGCGCTCCGGTCATCGAGTTGGCGACTGTCGCGGCCACGACGACGCAGTCCTGGCGGCTGTCCTGCCCCGACACCTCGGCTAACGCAATATTGTGGCGCGCCTTGAGCCGGTCCTTCAGCGAGCGGACGACTTGACGCTTGTCCTTCAGCGAGCGCGCGCTCCCGACGTGAATGCGGAGGCACAAGGTTCCCACGTGGCACTCCATTGCCGACTTCCCTGCGCGCGGGCGCGCTCGCGCGACCCGCCGACATAGCCGCTAGACCGGGATGAGCTCGTTGATGTCCTGCGCGACCTCGACCGTCTTGAAGACTTCGATTTCGTCGCTCTTCTTGATGTCGTTGAAGCGCTCGAAATGCATGCCGCACTCTTGGCCTGCCCGCACTTCCTTGACGTCGTCCTTGAAGCGCCTCAGCGAGGCCAGCTTGCCGCTGTGGATCACGACGTTGTCCCGCAGCAGCCGGGCCGAGGCGCTGCTCTCCGCCATGCCCTCCTCGAGCAGGCATCCGGCCACCGTGCCGACGTTGGTGATGTTGAAGACTTCGAGGACTTTCGCCCGGCCAAGCACCTCTTCCCTGCGAATCGGCTCCAACAGGCCCGCCAGGCCCTTCTTGAGTTCGTCGACCAACTCGTAGATGACAGTGTGCAGGCGGACGTCGATGTGCTCCTTGTCCGCCAGGGTGGCCGCCGAGCGCTCGGGCCGCACGTTGAAGCCCACCACGATCGCATTCGCCGTGATCGCGAGCAGGATGTCCGACTCCTTGATCGCGCCGACGCCGCAATGGATCACGCGCACCTTGACCTTGTCGCTGGTCAGCTTGGCCAGGGTCTCGCGCAGCACGGTCGCGGAACCTTGGAAGTCGGCCTTGAGAATGATCGGAAGCTCGCGGGCGCGGCCGTCTGCGAGCTGCTCTTGGAACTGCTCCAGGGACAGGCGCGCGGTCTGCGCCATGGCCTGCTCGCGGGCCTTCTCCTCGCGGAACTCGACGATCTTGCGGGCTTTCTCGGTGTCCGCCAGCACGGAAAGCTGGTCGCCCGGCTCGGGCAGGTCGTCCAAGCCGAGTACGACGACCGCCGAGGATGGTCCGGCTGTGCTGACCTTCCTGCCGCGATCGTCCATCATCGCGCGCACCTTGCCAAGCACAGCGCCGACCACGAATGTGTCTCCGACTCGCAGGGTGCCGTTTTGGGTGAGCACCGTGGCCACCGGACCCTTGCCGCGATCAAGCTTCGCCTCCAGCACCACTCCGATCGCGGACCGGGCCGGGTTGGCGCGCAGTTCGCGCAGTTCAGCGACCAGATTGATCATCTCGAGCAAGTGGTCGATGCCCTCGCCGGTCTTGGCCGAGACCGGGCAGAAGATGGTATCGCCGCCCCACTCTTCCGACACCAGCCCGCGATCGGAAAGCTGCTGCTTGACCCGCTCGGGCTCGGCCTTGGCCAAGTCCATCTTGTTGACCGCGACAATGATCGGGACGCGGGCCTCCTTGGCGTGATCGATGGCCTCGATGGTCTGGGGCATGACGCCGTCGTCTCCGGCAACGACCAACACCACCATATCGGTCACCGAGGCGCCGTGCGCGCGCATCTTGGTGAACGCCTCGTGGCCTGGGGTGTCGATGAACACGATCCGCTTGCCGTCCTTGACGACGTGATAGGCGCCGATCGCCTGGGTGATGCCGCCCGCCTCGCGGCCGACGATATTGGTCGACCGGATCTTGTCGAGCAGAGAGGTCTTGCCGTGGTCGACATGGCCCATGATCGTGACGACCGGAGGCCGGAGCTCGATATCCTCCAAGCTCTCGTCTTGATCGATGTCCAGCACCGCCTCTTCCTCGAACGTCAGTTCGGTGGCGGTCGCGCCGAAGTGCGTGGCGATCGATTTGATGCTTTCCAGCTCGAGCGGCTGGTTGATCGTCGCGAACTGGCCCTGCTCTACCAAGAACTTGATGACGAAGCTGGCCTTGATCCCGAGCTTTTCTGCTAGTTCCTTGACCGATGTGCCGTCGGCCGCGAAGATGTCGGTGTTGCCCGCCCGCGGGATCTCGGTCTGGCGCTTGCGCTGCTGAATCTTGCTCTCGGCCAGGGCCTCTAGGTCGCGCTTGCGCTGCTGCGGCGGCCTCGGACGGCGCTGTCCGGGAGCACCCCGTCCGGCACCCGGCGGGCGCCCGCCCGGCCCGCCCGCTGGAGGGCGTCCGGGAAGTCCGGGGCGCATGCCGCCCATGAGTTGGCCAGGGCCCTTGTGCGAGAAGCCGGCCGGCGTGCCGGGGGTGGGGGCCGGAATGCCCGGCATCGGTGCGGGCTTGTGGGTGCGCGGGATGATCGGTCGCCCGGGCACCAGGACGCTGGAAGCGGCCGGTGGCCTTGCATGGGGGCCGGACCGCGGCGTGCGCAGGGCCGGATCGGTCGGGCGCTGTACCCCGGGCGGCCGGATCGGGCGAACCGGGCCTGCTGGCGAGAGCTTCTTCTGCGGTCTGGCGGGCTCGGGCGCTCCCGGAATCCCGGGCGATTTCGGTGTGGGAATCGCGAGGGGCGCATGCTGTCTCGGCGCCGCCGGCAGCGCGGCCCCGGCCGACACGCTCGATGCTGCCTGCGAGCCGGGCATCGCGGGCGGCGCAGCGATCGCCGGATCCGGAATCGAGGGCGCGGGTGCCCTGGGCGGCAGGGCGGGGCTGTTCGGCTGGCCCGGAACCGCGCTTGCGGTCGGCCGCTTGGGCTCGGGGCCGAGAACGGCAGGGATCGGCGGCGGCTCGGGCTTGGCGTCCCCGTCGTCAACCCGGTCCACCAAGGCCGTTGCCTCCAGCGGCTTGGATTTCTGGATCGCTGCTTCGGGCGGCGGCTGCACTTCTGGCGGCGCAACTGGCGGAACCGCGCCCGCGGCTGCGGGACGCTCGCCCTGCGGCTGGAGTGGAGGGCGCAGCGCCGCTCCGACACCCGGCCCTATGCCGCCTCCGAGGGGCGGCCGAAACAGCGTTGCTCCGCCACCGCCGATCTTGATCGTGGGACGCACGGCCGCGGTTGTGGTGCGGTGCGCGGGCCCCGCCGCCGACTGGTCGATGACCACGCGGCGCTTGCGCCGGAGGGGCAGTTCCAACTCGGGCTCGGGCTCGGGCCGCTTCTCACCCTCTGCCCGCTTGCGGATGTGCTCGCGGATTTGACCAGCCTGCGCGTCGTCTACCGAGCTGGAGTGGGACCTGACCCCCTCAACGCCCAGCTCGGGTAGAACGGCGATGATTTCGGAGGACTTGACCTCCAATTCCCGCGCTAGCTCATTGATGCGAATCGTTCTTCTCCTCTTGGGCCAACTCGTCCGCAGTCGTCCGCACGGCCGACTTGGCATCCGCGACCGCCCCGGCCGTCGCGAGCGCCTCGCCGCCCTCGCTATACCCCTGTCCGTCTACCGCGAATTCCGCCCCATCGTCGGGTCCGCGATAGACATTCATCTTACCAAAGCTCTCCAGTTCCGCCACGTCGAAGTCGACTTCGTCCTCTTCCTCCTCCGACGCGCCAGACTCCGGTTCTCCCGGCAGCACCGGTGCCGCCTCGGCGCCCTGCTCGGCATCTGGGCTATCTGCGGGCGCGGCTGCGTCAGGCTGCTGTTCGCTGACCGTTTGCACCGCCCCGACCGTGCGCGCGAGGCGCGTGTAACACTGCTCTACCGCCGCCCGGATCCGCTCCACGAGTTCCGGCCCCACGCTGGGAATCTCGATCAATTGCTCGGGCGTCATGTCGGCAACCGCCTCGAGGGTGGCCGCGCCGGCTTCGACCAAGCGTTCGATCAGTCCCTCGCTGAGGCCGTAGTTCTTCAATATGCTGACCGGGGTGCCGCTGCCGCTGATGGCCGCCATCGCCTCTTCGACATCCCGGCGATTCTGGTCCTCGCTCTTGATGTCGATGCGCCAGTTGAGCAGCTTTGCCGCGAGGCGCACGTTCTGGCCCTTCTTGCCGATTGCCAGCGAGAGCTGCGACTCGTCGACGATCACCTCCATGTGGCGCGTTTCCGGGTCGATGACGTTCACCCGCGAGACCTTGGCTGGACTCAGCGCCCAGCGGACCATTTCTAGCGGATCCTCGATGTACTCGATGATGTCGATCTTCTCGCCGCGGATCTCGCGGATGATCGTTTGCACGCGCATGCCCTTCATGCCGACGCAAGCGCCCACCGCATCGACGTTGCGATCGCGCGAGAGTACTGCGATCTTGGTCCGCTCGCCAGCCTCGCGAGCGCACGCCTTGATCTCGACCGTGTTGTCGTAGATTTCGGGCACCTCTTGTTCGAACAGCCGCTTGACCAGCTCCTCGCTCGCGCGCGAGGCGACCACCGCGGGTCCCCGGCCGGCCTTTTCGACCGCCTTGATGACGATCCGAACGCGCTCGCCCGGAGCAAAGGTCTCCAGCCGCGACTGCTCGCGGCGCGGCATCCTAGCTTCGGTGCGGTCCAATTCCACGATCAGGTCCGGGCCCTCGCTGCGCTTTACGGTGCAGTACTCCATCGTTCCCAGGCGGCCCTCGAACTGTTTGCAGATCGTCTCGCGCTCGGCCTCGCGGACCTTTTGGAAGATCACCTGCTTGGCCTGCATCGCCGCAATGCGGCCAAGGCTCGCGGTGGGCACCGGGAAGCGCACCTCGTCGCCGATTCTGGCCGACGGCTTGACACGGCGGGCCTGCGACAAGCTGACCTCGAAGGTGGGGTTGGCCACCAGGTCCGTGACCGTCTTGACCGCGTAGACGTCGACCGCGCCCGTCTTGGGGTTGATCTCGGCCACCAGGTCCTCTTCGGTCTGATGGAACTTGCGTGCCGCCGCCAGCATCGCGTCCTTGACCGCGCTCAAGACGATCTCGGGGGAGATGCCCTTGTGCTGGCTGAGCTGTTCGATTTCGGTGGAGAGTCCCCTTGCCATGTCTTTCCTCGCCCCTTGCCCGCTCCCGTCAGACCTCGACCACCAAGCGCGCAAGTTCGATGTCCGCGAACGGGACTTCCAGCGCTTCACCGTTGGCGGTGCGCAGCGACACGCTCTCCTGCGTCGTGCCCTCGATCAAGCCCGTCACGGTTCGGCTGCCCTCCAGGGCGGCGCGCATGCGCACCTTCGCCTTGTGCCCCTGGAAGCGGCGGTAATCCGCCGGCTGCGACAGCTTGCGATCCAATCCTGGCGACGACACCTCGAGGGTGTAGCTGGTCGGCACCAGATCCTCGACGTCCAGCGCTGCCGACAGCTGGCGGGACACGCGCTCGCAGTCGGCGTGCGTAATCCCTGTCGGCTTGTCGATGTAGACCCTCAGCAGGCCGCCGCGCAGGGCTCCCTTCCATTCGGCGTCCACCAGTTCCAAGCCTTCGAATTGGACGATCTGGCGCGTCAACTCGCTCACCTTGGACACGATTTCCTTTCTCTGCGAAGCCATCGACTCGGAACCATAAAAAAAGTGGGCCAAAGCCCACTTTCGGTTATCGCCGAAACTGCGACTGCTCCCATTCTAGCCGGTTCCGGCGCCCCGGGCAATGGCCGCGGCAGAATTTCGCCGCTGGCGGGATAGAATGTCCTATCGTGCCTGAATTTCCGACCATAGGTGCCATCGACCGTCTGGATGACCGGTTCGAGGGCCTGATCGCAGCCGACGCCCCCATCGAGTTGCTCGACGTGGGGTTTGCTTGGCCCGAGGGCCCAGTGTGGGTTGCCAGCGAGGGGCACCTGCTTTTCTCTGACATTCCGCGCAATTCGATCTATCGCTGGAGCGAGCACGGCGGGACCGGAGTGTGGATGCAGCCGTCCGGATACACGGGAGTGGCCTACTACGGCAAGGAACCGGGCTCGAACGGCCTGACCCTGGACCCTGCGGGCCGCCTGCTGGCGTGCGAGCACGGCGACCGCCGGGTTTCTAGGCTCGAGCATGGCGGGGGAAAGGTCACGCTGGCCGATTCCTACCAAGGCAGGCGCCTGAATTCGCCCAATGACTTGGTCCTGCGCTCCAGCGGCGACCTGTACTTCACCGATCCGGCCTACGGGCTCCACCACCGCTACGACGATCCGGCTCGCGAGCTGCCGTTCTGCGGCGTGTACCTGCTGCGCCCGGGCGAGCGCGAACCTGTGCTGCTGACGGACGAGCTGGAGAATCCGAACGGCTTGGCGTTCTCTCCCGACGAGGGTTTGCTCTACGTCACGCAGTCCAACCCCCGCAGGCCCGTCGTGATGCGCTATCCGGTGCTGGCGGACGGCACCTTGGGCAGCGGCAGCGCGCTGATCGATCTTGCCGAGTTCACTGCCGAAGCGCCCGGATTGCCGGACGGGATCAAGGTTGACCGGGCCGGCAACATCTTCACGACTGGTCCCGGCGGCGTGTGGGTGGCCGCCCCGGACGGAACACTCTTGGGGCGCGTGTCGACCGGCCGGCGCATCGCCAATCTGTGCTGGGGAGGCGATGGCTCCGCGCTCTATCTGTGCTCGGACGACTACCTGTGCCGGGTCGGCACGCTCACCTCGGGCTGTCTGCCGGGGCCTCCGTCCTGATGCGCAGCCCGTGCTGCGCGCCTTGGCCCGCCTACACGACGGGCCGAATCGTCTGAACGTCCAGTTTCGCCAGCGCCGCCTGTAGCTTCTCGAAGTGCTCCGCGTCGCGGTATGTGCCGATGATGGCCCCGCCAGATCCGGCGAACTTGGCGGTTGCGCCCGCGTTTCGGGCAGCTCGGACCATTTCTAGGTTTTCCGGGCTCACCGTGCACACTCGGGCTCGCAGATCGAAATTGGCGTCGATCAGCTGCCCGAAGCGCTGGGTGTCTCCCGCGATCAGGGCCTTGCGGCCCTCAGACGCCATCGCGGCCCACTGGAGCATCGCGGCCCGCACGGCGGCATCTCCCGACTCGTAGCGCCTCCGCAGATCGTTGTGGAACACTTCGGTGCCTTCGCTGAGGTTGGTGCGGTATGCGACGTACAGGTTGGGCAGCAGGGAGGCGTCCATCGATTCGTAGTCGCCGAAGCCCCTGGATCCCATCAGGTCTCGGTCGAAGTCCATGTAGACCAAGCCCTCGTAAACCTGCACGACGCGGTCTTGCAGGCCGGCCGAGACGCCCAGCTCCCGGGTCTCTGTTTCGAGCACTAGGTTGGCTTGGACAGGTAGCGGGATGTCCACCTCGAAGTGGGCCATCAACGCCCGCAGCGAGGAGGTGATGATGGCGGACGACCCACCCATTCCCAGCCGCAGCGGGATGTTCGATTCGTACTCGATCGTGAAGTTGCGGTCGTGCAGCTCGATGCCTTCCGCCGCGCAGTAGTCGCTGAAGCGCATGATCAGCGCGCGAATGATGCGAATTCCGCCGTAGTAGCCGCGCCAGCGAGTGTGGGCGCGAAGCTGGCCCAGATTCTCCCAGACCGGCATGTCCGCCGCGGAGAGGCGGATTTCCAGCCGGGCGCTGGGATACAGCAGCGTGCGAGAGCGGAAGTTCCGCACGGTGACGGCGAGCGTCTTGCCGAAGTATCCGTCGGAAGGGTTGCCGAGCACGCCCGCGCGGGCATAGGCGACTGTCTCGATCACGGCGCGACGAACTAGTGGGCCGCCGCGGTTTGGTCGGCTGCCGGGGCCTCCTCGGACGGGTCTACCGGCAACAGCAGCCAGCAAACCAGGTATGCCACCACCCCGGGGAAGATTGGCGGAATCACCGCTGCGATCGTCCAGATGACCCGCAGGGTCGCCAAGTCCTTGCCGAAGTAGCTGGCGCAGCCGCTGCAAACGCCGGCTACCATGCGCCGTTTCCGCTTGCGCATGCAGACACGTTGAATCTGCTCAGCCTCGGCGCCATCGACCGCCTTGCCGCACTTGCGGCAGAAGCGGTCGTCTTCCTCGACTTCGAAACCGCACCTCTCGCAGAACATCGGTTTGACTAGAGACTAACCCAGACCGCTCCTGAGGGCAAGTGGGAAGTGTTTTACCGGAGGTTCGTGGGCGGAATCTTCGGCTGCCGACCGGCGGCGACCGTGATTTCGTACAGCAGCATCGATGCCTTCTCTATCGGCCACACGTCCGCGGTGGAGATGGCTGTCCGGCCGCCTGCGTCGATGGGGTCTGGGTCCGCGCCCTCGTCGGCGAGGAAGCGGATGATCTCGCAGATTTCGTCTTCCGTCGCGCGGAACGAGGTCAGCATGACCGATGCGTGCATGACCGTGCGCCCGATGGAGGTCTTCGCCGCGAGATCGTTGTCCAGGGTATAGGCGTACTGGACGACCGGCATTTGGGCGCTCCGCACAGCCTGCATCAGCAGCGTCGCGCCATCTTGGGTGCGGGCCTTGGTGTCGGCCCCTGCGGCAACGAGCATTCGCATCACGTCGAGATGCCCCTCCAGCGCCGCCGCGAGCAAGGGCGTGTCCTCGGCGTCGTTCCGCCGCAGGTCGCGGTCTGCGCCCAGGTCAGCGACCGGTTCGGTATGCAGGTTGGGATCTGCACCTGCCGCCAGCAGCATTTCGACTGCCTTGGCGTCGCCGGCTCGGGCCGCCAAATAGAGCGGCGTCTGGCCAGCATTGTCGGGTGTGGAAGCAGCGGTGCCGGAAGCGAGCAGCAGCTCGAGCGCATCGCTGTGGCCGTACGCGGCGGCGATGTTCGCCGGCTGGCTGCCGTCATAGGCCACGGTGTTCGGGTCGGCACCGGCTTCGAGCAGGACCCGCATCGACTCCAAGTCGCCGTGGGTGACGGCAAACATCAGGGCCGTGAATCCCTGCTTGGAGCCGATATCGAGGTCCGCCCCCGCCTCGGCTAGGGCAGCCACCGTCTCAGGGTGGCCGTCGGCGGTGGCCCACATTAGCGCTGTCTGGCCGCGTCCGCGCTCCCGGGCGTCGGGGTCGGCGCCCGCTGAAAGCATCAGGCGCACCGCGTCCGTGAGTCCGGTCCCCGCCGCTAGCATCAGCGGGGTTTCGCCGTTCCAGCGGCTGACCACCGGATCCGCGCCGGCCTGCAGCAGCGCTATCGCCATGGGTCCATCGCCGTTGGCACAGGCCAGTGTGAGGGGCGTATCCCCGTAGCTGTCCGCGGAATTGACATCGGCGCCGGCCCGCAGCAGGCTCCGGGCGGCCTCGAGATCCTGCAGATGCACGGCCCAGGCTAGCGGTGTCGAGCCATCGGGCAGCGCGGCGTTGATTGCGTCGCCGCCACGCTGCAGCAATTCCGAGACGGCCGCCCGGTCGCGCTGTTTGAGCGCGTCCACCAAGCTCGGGTCAGCGGCGGAGGCGCCGGCAGGGAGAGCGAGGGCGCAGAATGCGGTCGCTGCTAGAGTCTGGTGCCGGCGATTAATCCGCACCGAGGTTCCTATCCGATGGTGAGGCCTTCCAGCTTGCCGGTGCTATCGCCAAGCGCCTCGGTCGGCACGCCCACCATGTCGAGCATGGTCAGCAGCAGGTTGTTCATGGGCGTCTCGCGAGGGTAGCGCAGGTGGCGGCCGCCGGGCAGCTGGCCGCCCGCTCCGCCAGCCAGGACCAGCGGCAGGTCGTGGTGCAGGTGCTGGTTGCCGTCCGAGATCG
>JAJDZN010000017.1 GCA_022824585.1 Bryobacterales bacterium
CATGCTCTGGCTGCGAGGCATCAAGTTCTTCTTGGATGGAGGCATGTTGACGGGCAGCGCCTACATGCGAGAGCCCTGGGGCGTGAGCGAGGTGTACTCGATCACGGATCCCAATTACCGCGGCCTGCGCTTTGTTCCTCCCGGCAAGACGTATGCAATCCTGCGTCTGGCGCTCAGGCACGGACTGCAGCCCACCGCACACTGCGTTGGCGATGGCGCGGTGCATGCGTTGATTGACGCCTACGGCGAAATCGACGATGAGTTCCGAGTACGCGACATGCGGCCCTGCATCACGCACGCGAACTTTATGAGCCCGGAGGCTGTCGAGCGGATGGCAGAGATTGGCATCGTTGCCGACTTGCAACCTGCTTGGCTTGAACGCGATGGAGCCACTTTGCTCAAGCAGTTTGGAGAGGCCCGGCTGCGCTACTTCCAGCCCTACAAGAGCCTTCGTGACGCCGGGGTGATCGTGGGCGGAGGATCGGATCACATGCAGAAGATCGGCGACATGCGGTCGATCAATCCCTACAACCCGTTCTTCGGGATGTGGGTCGCGCTTACTAGGCAGCCGCGCTGGACCGACGTCACCCTCCAGCCGGAGCAGAGGATCACCCGTCAAGACGCCATCCGGCTATACACGGCCAACAGCGCGTACATCACCTTCACAGAGGACGAGAAAGGATCCTTGGAAGCCGGCAAGCTGGCGGATCTGATTGTGCTCGACCGGGACATACTTGAGTGTCCGGTCGAAGACGTGAAGCGGATTCGAGTCGAGCGGACTTACCTTGGCGGCAGGCTCGTTCACGAAGCCGGCGGTGCGCTCTGATGCGCAACTGCGCTCGGCAAGCAGTCGCGGCGATGTCTGGCATCCGGCGATCCGGGTTCCGGGGCCGAGCGCACAGAGTGGAGAACTAACGTCCCTACTCCTCGATTACGGGGAGCAAGATGTGTGACGCTCGGCTGCCGGAGTGGTAGATCGTCTGCTCGGCGACAACCGCTTCAGCGCTTGTGCCGTAGGGCTCGCCGTTGTTCAAGTTCCGCGCGAACTGCGGGAAGTGGCTGCTCGTGAGGTGAACTCGGATGCGGTGCCCTCGTTGGAACAGGTTCGCTGTCCCGATCATGTCCAGCTCCATCTGGTAGATCTCCCCGGGCTTCATCAGAACCTGCTTGGTCAGGCCCTCTCTGTGGCGGGCGCGCAAGATTCCCTCGGCTACGTTGATCGACCGACCATCTGGGTAGACGTCCACCAGCTTGGCCACGAAGTCCGTGTCCACAGCGCTGGAGGAAGCGTGCAGCACGAGCTTGAGCGGGCCGACCACCTCCAAGGGCGCCGCGAGGATCTCTGATGTGTAGACCAGCACGTCCGATCGGTGTTCGATCGGACGCTGGTCTCGGGCTCCCGACGATGTGGCGACCCCGCAGCAGTTCGCGCCCCCCAGGCTCGGCACGGGATTCGCCGGATCGTAGCGATAGCTGTCCGCGGGCGACCCTTCCGCGGGCTTGCTCCATGACAGGACGCCGTCCCCGTGGGAGCCGTTGGCGCTGCCGTTGCTGTCGAAATACAGCGGCGTGTACTTGGTTCTCTTGAGCGGGTACTCGGACTCGTAGCGCCACTCGTTGCGCCCCATCACGAATACCTTGACGGGCGGTTCGTCCGCCAAGCCGTTGTCCATGCCCTTGAGCCAGTAGTCGTACCAGCGCAGGGCTAGCGCATTGGTATCGACCACCGCTGCCTCGCCCCAATCCATGTCGCCCACGGTCTGTGCGACGCCGTGTTCCCAAGGTCCGATCACCATGTTGCTGCCCGTGCGAGCCTCGGCAGTAGCGCCCTCGGCGCTCACGCCCGCGTATCCGCGCAGCGTGCCTTGGGCGAAGATGTCAAAAAAACCGCCCATGGTGTGGACAGGAACTTCAATCTGGTCGAAGTGTTCCTCAACGCTCAAGCTCCGCCAGTAGTCGTCATAGTCCGGGTGAGCGAGCCAATTCCTGTAGAACTGAGCATCACGGCCCACCAGATCCTGCATCTCATTGAGCGGCAAGTGCCAGACGACATCGTCATAAGAGATCGCGTCGGGACCGCCAGCCATCGCGTGCGGGCCGGGATTTTGCATAATCCGCGATTCTTGGCGGACAGGCCCCCAGCCGAAGTTGAAGGCCAGCCGCCAGCCGCCGTTGACCGTAATCCAGTCGTGGTAGATGCTCGTGGACGCAACCCGCGGAAAGATCGTCACCAAATGCGGCGGTTTCGCTTGGGCGGCGCGCCACTGCACGTGTCCTAGGTAGGATCCGCCCTCCATGCCAACCTTGCCGTTCGACCACGGCTGGACGGCGGCCCACTCAATCGTGTCGTAGCCATCGTTGATGTCGTCCCGGAATGGCTCCCAATGCCCCTCTGACTCATGTCGGCCACGCACGTCTTGAAATACATACGCATACCCTCGGCGGGAAAAGTAGACTGCGGCCGCATAGGCGGACGGGGCGCGTTCGGTCGAGTAAGGAGTCCGCGACACGATCACGGGGTGCTTGCCTTCGCCAACGGGTCGGTATACGTCCGCGTAGAGGACGACACCGTCGCGCATGGGGATCGCGACACGGTTCTCGATCCGAATGTCGTTGCGCGGCGGGTGGGACTGCGGGAACTCGTTGGCGGCGCTGGAGCCACAGATCGCCAGCACCACGATCGCGGCCCAACCGAAGGATGGCCGAGGAATAAGCGCTTGGCGGTAGTGCATGAGCATTCGATTCTGGTCCGCAACGACGTTGGCGCGGACTCCTAGGCAATGATAGCCGCAAGAGGGGGGACGACCCAGTTGGCTGACCAGCGCTGAATCGGCCGGAAAGCGCAGTCGAATGCCGTGCGCCCCACGATTTCGGGGTCCGTGCCGGGCCATTCCCAGCCAGCGCAGATGTGCGGGTCCGCTATGGCCTAGGCGGGCTGACCATGATGTGGGCGCCCGGCGTTCCGGGATACATCAACCATGGACCGCTGTCCGGGGACCCGGGGACACCAACCGATTCCGGCGTCGCGTATGGCGTGTAGATCACCCACCGCAGGTATGGCTCGAGAATCTCGTCCTTGGTGGGATCGTAGCCTTTTCCGATCATCACGTAGAGCATGCGCGGTTCGCGGGGCATTTTGACGCGTCCCTCGTCAACGTCCTTCCAACGCACTTCGTGGCGTTCCTTGCCCTTGTAGCCCTGTGCTGTGAGCTCACGGCCACGCGCCATGAACGGCTCAAGGTCCTTGTGATAGCAAGCAACCGAGAATTGGTCGTCGCCCGGTGTGTCGGCCAGGCAGTGCAGCTCGTTCGATCCTTCGCGGAGAAGTCCCAGCTTCCCTTCAGAGTCATATCCCAGCACGGTTGCGCCTGCCCGCAAGTCCTCGGGGGCCGCCTGGATGGCGGCCCCAATTTGATGAGCGTCTGGTGCGGCCTCCGCAAGAAGGGCAGGTGTTCCTAGCGCGAGAAGCGCAAGCGTCAGTCTCATGGTTTCTCCGGGCGGATAGAAATCCGGTTGGGTCCGCGAAGTGCCATTGGAAGGCAAGTCGCGTCCCCTCCAGTCTATGGCAACCGTCCGGCCCTGACAGTCTAGTCGGCGTCAGCACAGCCAGGAGTTGACCTGAAAACGGTGCGGAAGGACCCTATTTCACCCGAGATGCTAGGCTTTGCGATCTCGGCGCGACATGTTGGCATGCGCGTCGAGCGCGAGGTGCTCCGTGTCGCCATCAATGGTCCAGGAGTTCGCGACGCCCGCATCCTGAGGCGCACAGCGAGCTGGCCCCGATGATCCACGCCCTTACCGCGGGCAAAATCCTCCG
>JAJDZN010000202.1 GCA_022824585.1 Bryobacterales bacterium
CACGTGCCGCGCACAGAAGCGGGCAAGCGTGCAACAGGCGGCGGAGCGGATACGGGCAGTAGCGAAGAGGAACCCGGAAGAGCGACTCGTCGCGCTCCTGCACCACATCACGGTGGAGGCTCTGGAGACTGCGTTCCATGCCTTGAGGCAGGACGCGGCGGCCGGGGTCGACGGCGTGACATGGGAAGCGTATGCGGACGGGCTGGAAGATCGACTGATCGACCTGCACGGCCGCGTGCAGCGGGGAGCGTACCGGGCACCACCGTCGCGCAGGGTGTATATCCCCAAGGAAGACGGCGGGCAACGACCGCTCGGCATCGCAGCGCTGGAGGACAAGATCCTGCAGCGGGCGGTGACGGACACGATTCTGGTACCGATCTACGAGACGGAATTCCTCGGCTTCAGCTATGGGTTCCGACCGGGACGCGGGGCGCACGGAGCGCTAGACGCGGTCACGGTCGGGATACAACGGCGCAAAGTCAACTGGGTGCTGGACGCAGACATACGCGGATTCTTCGATAACTTGGACCGAAGCTGGGCGATCCGGTTTCTGGAACACCGCATCGGAGACAAGCGCGTCATCAGGCTCATCACCAAGTGGCTTGGCGCCGGCGTTATGGAAGGGACCGACTGGTCGGACACGGGCAAGGGTACGCCGCAGGGCGGGATAGTTTCACCCGTCATTGCCAACGCCTACCTTCACTACGTACTCGACCTATGGGTCCATAAGAAATGGCGCAAACGGAGTGCTGGCGGGGACATGATCTTCGTCCGCTATGCGGACGATTATGTCGCCGGGTTCCAGCACAAGAGGGATGCGGAACGCTTCCTCGCGGACCTCAAGGAAAGGCTAGACCAGTACCGGCTACAGTTGCACCCTGACAAGACTCGCCTGATCGAATTCGGGCGCTCCGCGAGAGCGAACCGCACGAGTCGGGGGCGGGCAAGACCGGAAACGTTCGATTTTCTGGGGATGACGCACTATTGCGAGCAAACCAGACAGGGACGGTTCCGAGTAGGACGCAAGCCAGCCGGAAAACGGGTCCGCCGAACCCTGAGACGCATCAAGGAAGCCCTCCGCCGACGCAGGCATGAGGACAAGCACAACACGGTCCGCTGGCTGGGAAGGGTCATCTCCGGATGGCTCAACTACTACGCGGTTCCCGGGAGCTACCGGTTCCTCAGTGCCTTCGTGTATCAGGTCAAGCGACTGCTACTGCGCGGACTGCGCAGGCGCTCGCAGAAAGACCGGACATCGTGGGCGGAAGTAGATCGGCTCACGCGGCGGCACTGGCCGAAACCTCAAATCCGACACCCATGGCCCAGCCAGCGACTGACCGTCACGACCTGACGGAGGAGCCGGATGCGTTAACGCGCACGTCCGGAACTGTGCGGGGGGTGCCGCGCAAGTGGCATCCCTACCGCGACCTGGCCACGCGGGCCCTCTGTGGTTCGCCAAGCGACCCCACAACCGGCTCTTCGACCCTGTTCTCAATGCATGCGTTCCAACTCGTGCCACGCGCGGGCCACCCCCAGTGTCGCCGCGAACCTCACCGCACTCCATGAAAAAGTAGACACCCCGCAGAGGCCAAGACATGCTAGCGGAGCATTCGGACAGCCTTCGTGGGCCACCGAGCCGCTTCTCAAGCTCGCTAAGCGCGGAATGGAACTGGCGCAGGTGGGAGATGCGCGACATGGCAAATATCCAAGGCGGGCGAGGTCTAGTATGAACGATCACCGTTGGGTGAATGGTAGGTGTCCTAGGCGGGCACCTGTTCTCGAACTGCACCGTGCGATTGCTCGATTTCCCATCCCAATCCGACAGCCGCTCCGACACGCTGACCGTTCGGGACCTGCGTCAGGACTGACCCTTTCTTGGTCGGCTCCTGCTCGTGCCGCTCCCCAGAATGCTGTCGAATGACCGATCTTGATTCTGGCGGCAAGCCTGCTATTCGATTGCAAATGCTGAGTGACTCCTTGTGACGAACCCATTTATGGTTCTTCAATTAGACTATAAATAGGTCTGTAGTGTGGTAATATTCTGGTTATCAAGGGAGGCTCGTGGATGCTGGTTCGGCGCGGTCCGCAATGTGCGCCGAGCTACGGCTCGCAAGCCGCGGTAAGCGGGCGGTCAAAGCCACTCTTCCAGCACGGCGAGCCAGCCCATGAAGGAGACCGATCATGCAACAGATAATGGATCACCCTGATCACCTCTTGTTTCCGGTTCGCAGCGTACCCGTCTATGCCGGGATCCGCCGAGGTTCCGACTACGGGATGCAACGAATCCCAGGCCAGCGCGCCATCGTGAACTGCGCCACGGATCAAGTGATCTCGGTCGTCAGCGAGAACTATCAGGTCGTTACGAACCGCGAGGCGCTGCACTACGCCCAGCTCTGCTGCCAAGCCGCCTTTCCCGAGTCCGGCGGACGGGAATGGCGCGTTCTCCAAGCCCATGCCCCGAAGACCATGGGCAACTGCCGGATCGACTTGGTGCATCCCGCATCTGCCGTCAATTTTCAGGTCCCTGGGGTTCGCGACGAACCGGAGCAGTATGGCCCGTTCGTCAGAGTCACCAACAGCTACAACAGGAGCCGGGCCTTGCGGTTCGAGATCGGCTTCATTCGCTGGATCTGCGAGAACGGCCTGATCGTGCCGGATTCGAGCATCCGCTTCGGATTCGACCACAACACGCGCAAGATCTCCGAGCGCGTGAGGTTCGAAGTGAAGAAGGACGGCTTCAAGCAGCTTAGGCAGCGGTTTCAGTCGTTTCTCGCGCCCCTGCGGGAATGCAAGGTTCCGCTCGAGCTGTTCATTCCAGCGACGCTCGCTGTCCTGTGCATCAACAAGCCCGAGCCACTGGCGAAGCGGCAGAAGGAGCCGTGGGAAAGGCTGGCCGACAGCCTGGAGTCGATTTCAGAGCAGTATTCCAGCGATCTGGGCGAGAACGGGTATGCCCTGCTGAACGTCATCACCGATGTCGCGAGCAGGCCGCCCAAGTCCCCGTTCATTCGCAGGGAGCGCCACGGCCTCCAAAGGTCGGCAGGGAGCTGGCTGGCCGCGTTCGGTGCCGAGTGTCGCAAGCCCGGTTTCGAGGTGGAAGGCTACGTGCAACGACTACGAGAAGAGCAGCAGAGCCCATCGCGCGTCGGGTTGACCGGCCGAGCACTCGACGCCGACACGGCGCAGCGGGCTTGACGCAGCGCCGCCGGCCCAACCGACGAGCGGCTAGAAGCGCATCCCGGTGAAGCCGCCGTCCACGAAGACCTCGGCGCCGGTAATGAAGCTGCCAGCGCTCTGGGCCACCAATAGCAAGGCCGCGCCCACCAACTCGGGCGGCTCTCCGAAGCGCGCCATGGGCGTTTGGTCCATGATTTTCCGGACGCGCTCGGGCTGCAGGATCTTGCGGTTCTGCTCGGCGGGGAAGAAGCCGGGGTTGAGCGAGTTCACCCGCACCCCGCGTTGAGCGTACTCGCGGGCCACGTTCTTGGTCAGGTTGTTGACCGCGGCCTTGGAGGCCGAATAGGCGAAGACCCGGGACAGCGGCAGGTGCGCGGTGACGCTGCCGATGTTCAGGATTGAGCCCCCGCTCTGCTGAGCGGCCATCACCGGAGCAAAGACTTGGCAACCCAGATGGGTGGCCCTCAAGTTGGTATCCAGTACCCTCTGCCAGTCGTCGTCGCTGATCTCCTCGTAGGGCACAGCGGAATTGACGCCCGCGCAGTTCACCAAGATGTCAACGCGTCCGTGCTTGGATTGCGCGCCGTCGCGCAACTGCTCGAACGACTGGCGCGATGTCACGTCGACCGCCGCGAAATCAGCCGATCCGCCGGCGTCTCGGATCACCGCCGCCCGCGCTTCGCCGCGCTCCTGCGAGCGTCCTGCCACGATCACGTGGGCGCCCGCCCCAGCGAGGCCGTCGCAAAGCGCCCCGCCTAGCACGCCAGTGCCGCCAATGACGATCGCAACCTGCGAATCGAGACCGAACAGTCCTCGGAGAAATTCTGCGGAAGAATGCATCACTCGTTACCTTGGCACTTCCGCAACGGCGAGCGCAAACCGGGCCACGCCGAGGACAGGACGATCCGCGGGTAGCTGGAAACTGTGCCGCCGGCCTCGATCTCTCGAAGTCGCTGCTCGACTGCTTGGGCGATCTTGCCGGTCTCCACGCCGTCCCACTCCGGCAAATAGCCTTGGATCTTCCGCAAGCCCTTGCGCAACTGGCGTCTCGCCCCGTTAGGGTTGCTCCGCCCGGCGTGGTAGAAGCCCACTGCAAAGTGGATCAGTGCTTGCAGAAACCAGCGGTCGGGCTGCTGCGAGAACGTCCATAGCTCCTCGAGCACCTCGTGGCACTCGAAGAATTCCTCGCTGTTGAACAGGTCGACGCCCTGTTGGAACAGGGCTTGCGCGTTACCGTCCGCCACTCTCCGGTCCTCCAGAATAGCCAGCGGTAGGCGCTACACTCAAAATCAACCATGGTCCGTTGCTTGCCCGTCTGTGTCCTGCTCTTTGCCGGCCTGTTGAAGGCGCAGACCACGCCGTTGAGCGGGTCCGCCGAACTGCACGAACTCCTCGACCGTCTCAACACGGTGGGCACCGTGCTGATGCTGGGGGCGCACCCCGACGATGAGAATACCGCCGTGATGGCTTACTTCGCCCGCGGGCGGCACCTTAGGACGGTCTATTTCTCGGCGACTCGCGGGGAAGGGGGCCAGAACCGCATCGGCACCGAGCAGGGCCATCTTATGGGCGTCATCCGCACCCACGAATTGCTGGAGGCGCGCCGGATCGATGGTGGAGAGCAAGACTTCGCCACGGTCGTGGACTTCGGCTACACCAAGACTCCGGAGGAGGCGCTGAGCATATGGGGCGAGGAGACCCTCTTGCGCGACATGGTGCGCTCGATTCGGACGATCCGTCCCGATGTGATCGTAGCGCGCTTCCCGCCGCACCCGGGGAGCGGCGGCCACGGCCACCACACCGCGGTGGGCTGGACAGGGCCGGTCGCTTTCGAAGCCGCTGCAGACCCGCGGCGCTTTCCAGAGCTTGGCCTGCCGCCGTGGCGAACCGAGCGCTACTACTTCAATGTTCCAACGTTCAGTCGCCGCATGGAGCAGCAGGCCTCCCAGCAACCGGGTCGCTTGCGGGTGGATCTGGGTGAGTACGACCCGGTGCTGGGCAGGTCCTACGCCGAGATCGCGGGCGAGAGCCGCAGCATGCACAGAAGCCAGGCGATGGGTGCGTCCCAGCGCAAGGGAAGCGTGCCCGCCTTTTTCGAGTACGTGGCGGGGAGCAGGGCATCCGGAGATGTGTTCGACGGCATTGACACCACTTGGGGACGTGTCGAAGGCGCGGCCAAGGTTGCCGAGAGCTTGGCCTTGGCCCGGGACAGCTACCGACCCGGCCGCCCGGGCGAGACGCTTGCTCACCTGCTGGACGCCTACAGGGAGCTCAAGCCGCTGAGCGGCCCAGATGTCGAGTACAAGCGAGGCGAACTCGTGCGGGCCATCGAATTGGCCGCGGGCATTTGGGTCGATGCCGCCGCCGATCGCTGGGATGCCGTGGCTGGGGGCGACATCGAGGTTACCGGCAGTGTCTTGTGGCGTGCTCCGGCCGCTTGGACGTGGACGGCCACGAGGCTGGAGGGAGTGGTGGCGGCCGACCTCGGCAGCGCGGGAGCCTTGGAGCCAAACCGGATCGCCCGAGAGTCCGTGATAGTGGAGATCCCGGACCACGCCTGCTACTCGCAGCCGTACTGGCTAAGCGAGCGCCCGGAGGGTGACGCGCAGTGCGCGGAGCTGGAAGATTCGCCCGGACCGAAGACGGTGCTTCGGGCGGTCTTTTCCTTCGAGACGCCGGCTGGCATCGAGGTCGAGATCGAAAAGCCGGTCGTCTATCGCTGGGTCGACCCCTCGCTGGGAGAGCGCACGCGGCCACTGGCCGTCGTGCCTCCCGTGACCGTCGCATTCGCCCGCGAGAACCGCATGTTCACGGATTCTGAAGCAACCGAGGTCGCGGTGCGCCTAGCCTCGACCGGGGGTCCTGCGAATGCCACGGTGGCACTGACCGCGCCGTGGGGCTGGACGGTTTCCCCGGCGCAGAGGGAAGTCCGCTTCGAGCGCCGAGGTCAGGAAGTGACGGCTAACTTCAAGCTGACGCCTCCCAGCCGCGCATCCGGCGGCGAGCTAACCGCCACGGTGACGGTTGGGGGTCGGCAGATCCGATCGGGCATGCGCACGATCGAGTACGGCCATATTCCCGCAACGGCTGTGTTCCCGCGCGCCGCCATGCGCGTGGAGCGGCTTGACGTCGAGCTGCACGCGCGGGAGATAGGGTACGTGATGGGAGCGGGCGACAAGATACCGGAGGCATTGCGGGGACTCGGCGCGAACGTTACGCTTCTGTCCGCAGAGGATTTGGCAGCTGGCGATCTGGGCCGTTTCGATGCCGTGGTCACCGGTGTCCGGGCTCTCAACACAAGGCCCGACCTCATTGCGGCCCGCGAGCGGGTATTGGAATATGTGGAGAATGGCGGCACACTGGTGGTGCAGTACAACACCGCGTCGTTCCGGAGAGGCGGGCCGGGGGCGCCACCGTCCACGCTGGGGCCGTATCCGATGACGGCGTCAAGGCTGCGCGTGACCGACGAGCTCGCCAAGGTAAGCTTCCCAGCGGGAGCGGACCACTCCTTGCTCAGCTTCCCGAATCGCATCACCGCGGATGACTTCGAGGGCTGGGTGCAGGAGCGCGGCCTGTACTTCATGTCGGACTGGGATGAGCGCTATGACGCAGTCTTGGCCTGTAACGACGAGGGCGAGAGTCCCTTGGCAGGGGGCATGCTCTACGCTCGCTACGGCAAGGGCGCATACGTGTTCACCGGCTATTCGTGGTTCCGGCAGCTGCCGGCGGGCGTGCCCGGTGCTTTTCGGATCTTCGCCAACCTGATTAGCGCCGGCGCCGCGCGTTGAGCGGGCGAGGTCGAGGCTCGCCGGCGCAAGAGGGCCCGATCAACGGCCCCAAGTGCTTCGGCGATGGAGACTCAACGCAGAGGGTGCGGACCTGGTCATCCCGCAGCATGTCTTTCGGATCGGGGTGCCGGAGTCCCTCCCGCTCGAGACGTATCCGATTCGAGCTCTTGGCACGCCGGCGGCCGACGAGTCCAGTCCGGACCGGCCAGTGGCGGAAGCCGACTCCACGCTCATCATGGGGCCGCTGATTGATCTTTGGAACTCCGTGCGGAGGCCGTGGCCGGGGTTTGAGGTTACGGTGGTCGAGCCATTAATGGGCAGCCTCAACGGCCACCGAGAGCGTGACGCTGGCGCAGGGCGGTCACGCGACCATCGAGGTGGATGGCGTGGACTTGGCCCCAGGGTTGCGCCGCTAACCGTCAAGGGGCTGCCGCAAGGAATGTCCGCCGAGATGCATAGGCATGGCCAATTTTTCACGGCGGGTCTGGCCGCGAACCCGCGAGCCGACCCTGCATCGACGGCCAAGTTCCGTTCGGAGGCTCTTGGCAAGAATCGGAAATCGCTCGGACCGAAAGAGCCCTCTTGGGATTATTGGGAGGCTGTGGGCCGATCTATCGGGGATTAGGAAGGATCGGAGCTGCTGGAATTCCTGCGAGCGGGAAATTCCAAGACTTCGCCAATATGCGGCCAAGACGTGGCATACGCAAAGGGCACCGCCAAGCAGCATGCGCGCGCCCAAGATCGCTCATTGGGAGGGAGATAGCTCTTGGATCGGATATCTCGAGGAGTTCCCAGACTATTGGACACAGGGAGAGACGTTGGAAGATCTCCAGCCCCACTTCCGCGATCTCCATGTAGACCTCACAAGTGCCGAGCCGCCAGGAACCCGCAGGGTGGCCGACATCGCTGTCGCGCGAGACGAACCGCGCTGGTCTGTCCGTGAGCCTCCGGCGGAGCGCGAAAAAGGAATGGATGCTTGGCGGAATTCGGCGTCCCATCGGCTGCCCGACCCGCGCCGGGGGAACCGAAGCAGCGAGCCGAAGCTGCTCGCTAGGCTGACGGCCTGACGCCGCTGAAGAGGCTCATCCCGCCCTTGGACCAATGCACGTCCACGGTCTCGAGCCCCGCCTCCTCCAGCCAGCGGAGCTGGTCCAGCAGGTGCGCGGGCTGGTCGATAGGGTCCGGGTCGTCCAGAGCGTGATGGTTCCACCGTTCGGCGCGGAAGGACGCGAACCCTGACAGGTCTCCCCGTGGTTGGATCGATCGCTCCTTGACAGCTTAGTCCCATTGCCAGGCAGCCAGCTGGGTCGAAGCCTCGCTCGACGGTTGGATCAGATCGGCGATGGCCAGCACGCCGCCCGGGGCAAGCTGGCCTGCCATGTCGCGGAAGAGCCTGCGCTTCGCATGGTCCGGCAAGTGGTGGATCGCGAAAGTCGACACGATCGCTCGAGGCGGCTGGGCAAAGTTCCGCCAGTTCGGGCTCCCGAGGTCGAACCGGCTGACCCTGATTCGATCCCTGTAGCGCTCTGTCCTTTGCCGGCAGGCCTCGAGCATCGCGTCCGATGCGTCGAGGGCAAGCACTCGGATCCGTTTCACGTTGCCAAGGATCGCCTCGCTAAGCGCGCCGTCACCGCAACAAAGCTCAACGACGAGGTCGGATTCGATGCCGGTCGGAATAAGCCGGCAAACACTCTCGACTAGCAGCTCCCGCTCTGGCACGAAGCATTCGGCATCCCTCAGGAACGTGGCGCTGTCCTGTTCTGTCCAGCCTTCGTTCATCTTCTCGAGCCAATCCCCCATCCTATAGCCGCTTGGGCGAAGCGCGCGACCTAGCGGACTGCCGGAGCGCAATTCGACGAATCGCCCGGCAGGGGAGGTCGCTCTGGCGACGGTACCCTCACGTGCAATCGGGGGTCTCGAGTGGCCGGAGGACTCGTCCGTCGGGCCGCCTCGATCGCTCCACCGGCCCAGGTCAGCCCGGATTCATGCTCGCTCGCGGTCCAGCAGTCGCTGAGTGAACTCCCGCATCCGGCGGTCCAGATCCGAAGCGCGCTCGGGCTCCTGCGAGACGAGGTTGTTCTGCTCCGTCGGATCGTCTCTCAGGTTGTACAGTTCGGGACCCTCTTTCGTGATGGCGCTTCTTGGCGACACTCTTGCCCGCGAGTTCTCGACGAACCAGTGATAGCTCCACTCGTCGTGTCGGATGGAGATGCTCTCGTTGTAGTGGCAGCACACCGACTCGTCGCGGATCTTCTCCTGCTGGCCTAGGATCAGCGGCATCAGGCTCTCGGAGGTCATGTGGGAGGGCCGGTCGATTCCCAGCCAGTCGAGGATGGTCGCCGTGACGTCGGTCTGTTGGACATAGGAGTCGACCCGATCCACCCCCCTGCCGGAGGGGTCGCGGATCATCAGGAAGGTCCGGGCCAGCTCTTCGTAGCCCCATGGCCTTACCTTGCGCACGATGCCGTGATCGCCGAACGGCTCGCCGTGATCCGTCAAGACCACGATCATGGTGTTGTCGAACATGCCCATGCGCTTGACTTCATCGAGGAAGTAGCCCACCCACGCATCGACAAAACGGACGACCGCCGCGTAGAGTGCCAGCACCTGTCGCAGTTCTTCGGCGTCCAGATAGCCGTCGCTGTCGCCCGGGACGGGGCAGATATTGCGCACGGCCCAGTCGGCGAATCCAGGGTCTACCTGTCGCAGATAGCTCTCCGGTGGATCCCACGGCTCGTGCGGGCAGAAGTTGTCGACCCACAGAAAGAGATTTTCCTTGCGAGGCTGCTCTTCCAGCCACTCCACGGCCGAGCGCATGATGCGCGGAGTGAAGTGATCCTCGTCGGTCTTCCAATCGTGGCGGTTAGCGAGATAAGTCCGGGTCTCGCGCTCTTCGTTCTCGCGCATCCCGCGAGGCTTGAACCGACTTGAGACATCGATCGAGTCGATGATCGCTGGATCGCGCACATACGGATCTTGCTCTTGGCCGCGCAGCCACTTGACATCGTCGAATCCCCGCGAGAAGCCGTAGGAGGGCTTGTGCAGGTGGTATGTGTCGCTGACCAGGCCGGTGCGGAAGCCCTCGCTCCAGAGGATCTCTGGCAAGAGAGGGTGATCTTCGGGATAGAGCACCTGCCAGCGGCGGAAGGGATAGGTGAAGCGCCCGGTGAGCAAGCTGGTGCGAACGGGCACGGTCGGCAGGCCTTCCGGGTAGGAGTGCGTGAAGAATGTCGATTCGCCCGCGAACTTGTCCAAGTTCGGCGTGGGTGCCTTGGAATTGCCGAAGGCGCCGAGATGATCCCAGCGGAAGCTGTCCAGCATCAGGACGATGACGTTCTTGCCATCGAAGCGTCTCCGGCTCGACGGACCCCAGCTGGGCGGGACAAACACCCGGTCGCGGCCCGGGAGTTCGTGCCCGGCGTGGGCTGAGCCGCTCACCGGCGTCGGTCCTGTCGGCCCTGTGGCGGTGTCCTTGCAGCCCCACAGGGCGGGCGACGAAGCCAGCAGGGCAGCGGCGGAACTCTTGGCGAACTGGCGGCGGGTCGAATGTTTCGGCATCGGAAGTATTGAGGATAGCTGTGGGACTACTATATCCGGCCTGCCATCGAGCCCTCTCGTCGGCCATGGCTGTGCCGTAACCCCGCAGAGCTTGGCGTCGGCACGAACTTGCGACTGTAGAATGTTACCGAGATGCGTATTTGGCCGATGGCGCTCCTAGCGCTCGCGCAACTGGCGGCAGCGACGCCGGAAGCGGAGTTCTTCGAATCCAAGGTGCGCCCGGTGCTCGCCGGCCGCTGCTACGGCTGCCATGCCGAGAACGCTACGGCGGGTCTGCGTCTCGATTCGCGCGCCGGGTTGCTCGACGGTGGGCGGTCCGGCCCGGCCATCGTTCCCGGGGATCCGGAGGGCAGTATCCTGCTGCACGCCGTTCAGGGGATCAAGGGGCGCGTGGGCATGCCGCCGGCAGGCCAGAGGATTGCAGCCCACGACGTTGAAGCGCTCGAGCAATGGATCGCGATGGGGGCGCCGTGGCCGATGTCTCCGCGGGAGTTCTTCCAGGCGCGCGTCAAGCCCGTGTTGGAGTCAAAGTGCCTCGGCTGCCACCTGACAGAGCCGCAAGGCGGCCTGCGCATGGACTCGCTAGAGGGTCTGCTCAAGGGCGGCAAGTCGGGCCCTGCGCTGGTCAAGGGCGATGCAGACGCCAGCCTGCTGGTCAAGGCCGTCCGCTACCAGCACGATCTGAAGATGCCGCCGACGGAGCCCCTGCCGGCCAACGAGGCGGACGACATCGCGCAGTGGATCGCAGACGGGGCGGCCTGGGCGGACGGCAGCGAAGGGCTCCAGCCATACGAAATCAGCGAAGAGCACCGCCAGCATTGGGCCTTCCAGCCGCTGCGGCGGGGCGCGGTGCCGGCTCCGGCAGGCGCCGACGACTCGGCCAACGCCATTGACCGCTTCCTGCTCGCGCGCTTGGAGCAAGCGGGCCTGAGGGCGTCTCGGCTCGCCGACAAGCGCACCCTGATCCGGCGAGTGACGTACGACTTGACCGGGTTGCCGCCGACACCACAGGAGATTAGCGACTTCTTGGCCGATGATTCCAAGACGGCCTATGCCGACTTGGTCGAGCGCCTCCTGCGGTCGCCGCGCTACGGAGAGCGCTGGGGCCGCCACTGGCTGGACTTGGTGCGCTATGCCGACACGGCCGGCGATTCGGGGGATTTTCCAGTCCCGGAGGCTTACAAGTACAGGAATTACGTCATCGACGCATTCCAGGCAGACAAGCCCTACGACGACTTCATCCGCGAGCAGATCGCGGGCGACCTGCTGCCAACGGACAGCGAGCCCGAGCGGTGGAGCAGGATCGTCGCCACCGGCTACTTGGCGATCTCGCGCCGCATTGGGGTCAGCCCGCACCGCCTGCGCCACATTACCCTCGAGGACACGATCGACAACCTTGGCAAGACCTTCCTCGGCCTGAGCGTGCAGTGTGCGCGCTGCCACGACCACAAGTTTGATCCAATCCCCACCGCCGACTACTACGCTCTCTACGGGATTCTCGACAGCTCGGTCTTTGCGTTCCCCGGTGCCGAGCACCTGCCCTACCGCAGCAACTTCGTGTACCGCGTCGGCGCGGACAAGGCCCGCGAGGTCATGGCCGAGTACGAGCAAGGGATCACGTACTGGAATGACCGGGAACGAGAGAAGTTTCGCGAGTACCAGTCGTTCCAGAACAAGCTGATCACCACTCCCGGACGCAACCGGATCGTGGTCTGGGACGAATTGCAGGAACTCCGCGCCGAGCGCGCGGTCTTCGCCCGGACCGAGCCTCCGCTGGAGACGGCCTACGCCGTCACCGAGGGCTTGGGCAAGGACGCACAGATCCAGCAGGCGGGCGATGCGCGCTCGAAGGGTCCCGAAGTCCGCCGTGGTTTCTTGCAGATCCTTGGCGGCGCCAAGGTGCCTCCGAGCTACGAGGGCAGCGGGCGCGCTCTGCTAGCTGATTGGATCGCCGACGAGGACAACCCGCTCACTGCTCGCGTTATGGTCAACCGCATTTGGCATCACCATTTCGGTGCCGGACTGGTGAGTACGACCAGCGATTTCGGCGTGCGCGGCACGCCTCCCACACACCCGGAACTGCTGGACTACTTGGCACGCTACTTCATGGACAGCGGCTGGTCGGTCAAAGCCATCCACCGCTTGATCGTCCACTCGCGGGCTTATCGGCAGGTCAGCGCCGACAGCCAACCGAACTTTGACAAGGATCCCCAGAACCGGCTCGTTTGGCGCTTCAACCGCAGACGCCTTGATGCCGAGCAGATCCGCGATTCAATCTTGGCCTTTAGCGGAGATCTGGATCTCTCTAGGGGCGGGCGGCATCCCTTCCCGCACCGCCGGACCTACTTTTACCGCCAGCACGAACCGTTCACGGAGTACTTCCCGACCAACCGGCGCTCGGTGTACATCATGCAGGGGCGGATCCAGAAGAATCCGTACTTGGACTTGTTCGACGGGCCAGACGGCAACCTGCCGCTAAGCGAGCGCAAGTCGACCACCACCACGCTGCAAGCCCTGTACCTGATGAACTCCGAGTTCGTGCACGAGCAGGCCCAGGCCATGGCGGAGCGATGGAGCGCCGGGTCGCGGGGGCGTGACACGTTCTTGGAGAGCGCCGCCGAAACCATCTTTGCCCGCCCGCCGAGCGAGCGGGACATCGAGCAAGCCGCGAGTTATTTTGCTGCCGCCAGCGGCGCAGAAGAGCAAAAGCGCGCCGGCTGGCTGCGAGCCATGCTCGCCAGCAACGAGTTCTTGTTTGTCGACTAGCGCAGATCGGTGACGGGAAGTCGCGGGCGGCTGTCGCCTTGAGGTCCGGCTGCCGGGCTTCTGCGGCTAGAATCTAACGAGGTTCACAATTTCCGATGCAGACACGAATCCCAGTCCTCTCCCTCATCGTTGCCACGGCTTGGCTGGCACCGTCGCTGGCTGCCCAGTCGCCGGCACGCTGGAAAATTCACGACATGACGCGGCCCGTGCCGCGCAAGGTCGTTTCTCAGATGCAGCTGCCGGTGAAACCCCCGTCCGACGCGATGGTCCTCTTCGACGGCACGGATCTGTCGAAGTGGATGGCTGCGGACGGAGGCCCGGCCAAGTGGATCATCAAGGACGGCAATCTCGCGGCGGTGCCGGGCGGCGGCCCGGTCTTCACGCGCGATGGCTTCGGGGACATTCAACTGCACCTCGAATGGGCCGCTCCCACACCGGGACGCGGCAAGGGGCAAGGCCGCGGCAATAGCGGGGTCTTTCTGATGAGCAAGTACGAGATCCAAGTGCTCGATTCTTTCGAGAACGTCACCTATCCCGACGGCCAGGCCGGAGCCCTGTACGGCCAGTACCCGCCGCTGGTGAATGCCAGTCGCCCCGCGGGCGAATGGCAGGCCTACGATATCGTCTTCCGACGGCCGCGGTTCCAGCCTGACGGGTCGGTCGCGCAGCCCGCTCGCCTGACGGTATTCCACAACGGCGTCTTGATCCAGGACAACTCCAAGGCGTGGGGTCCCACTTCGTGGCTGCAGCACCTCCCTTACGCGTCCCACCCCGACCGGCTGCCGCTGCAATTGCAGGATCACGGCAATCCTGTCTTGTACCGCAACATTTGGGTCCGCGAACTGGAAGAGGAGCCGAGGCCCGGCCCGGGGCGCCACCAGACAAAGCCGCTGATGACGATGACGCCGATGATGTTGGACCGCTATGTCGGCACCTACAGCCAAGGCAGGGGGCTGCCGACCTTGATCAAGCGCAACGGCGCGACTTTGTACGCGACGTTTGGATTGCTGCCGCCACTGGAGCTTCTGCCCCACTCGAAAACGGAATTCTCGCTGCGCTGGACGGCCGCTACCGTCGAATTCGAGCTCGCCGCAGATGGCCGGCCGAAGCAACTGATCTTCCACATCGGAGGCGAAGCGCGGCCGGCTGTCCGGTCATCGGATTGATCCAGGCTCGGGTAGGCCCGGCAATTGCCTCGACCGGCAGGCGCGGAAGCTAGCATACGTAGCGGTGAGATGCGATGCATAGGCTGGCTGCGCTGCTGGTGCCAATCTGCCTTGCGCTGATCTTCGCCGATACGGCGGCAGCCGGCGACTGGCCCACGTTCGGCTACGATCCGGCACGCACGGGCTGGGCGCGCTCGGAGAGAACGCTTGGCCCCGAGAACGTCGGGAATCTGGAGCTGAAGTGGAAGACCGAGGTCGACGACGAAGCCGAGTACTTGGTCTCGCTCACGGCACCGGTGGCCGGCACGGGCGTCTCGACGCGGCTCGGCGTCCGCGACGTCGTGTACGTGGCAGGCAAGCAGGGCGGTGTGTTCGCCCTCGATTCCGCTAGCGGCGAGCAGCTCTGGGACTGGAAGCCGACGCTGTACCAGCTGCCCACGAACAACGGCCTGCAAGGCAGCGTCTACTGTCCGAACGGAGTTAACGCCACGCCGACGCTCGATGTGCGCAGCGGCATCCTGTACACCATTGCCGAATCGGGCGCCTTGTGGGGGCTGGACATGGGCAGCGGCAAGGTTCGCTACGGGCCGGTGCAGTTCGTTCCGGCGTTTTCCAAGAACTGGAGCCTGAACCTCGTCGGCGACACGATCTACACGACGCTTGCCCAGGGCTGCGGAGGCAGCCTCTCGGGGTTCTATTCCATTGACATCAGCGACCGGCACAGCCCAGTGGTGCGCCAGCGACTGCTCTCCAACACCTCCACGGGCGGGATCTGGGGCAGGGGAGGCCCGGTCGTCGGCGAGAACGGGCGCGTCTACGGCTCGACCGCGGACGGGCCGTTCGACGCCAGGGCGGGGGACTACTCCAACGCGGTGGTCGCGGCGTCGCTGGACGACCTCTCGCTGGTGGACTATTTCCTGCCCCGCAATCACTGGGAGCTGTACGAGCTTGACCTGGACTTCGGCTCGGCCAGCCCGGTCTGGTTCGGGTGGAAGGGCTACAACATCCTTGCGGCCGGTGCCAAGGAGGGCGTGATCTACCTGCTGGATGCGGACCTGCTGGGCGGGCGCGACCACCAGACGCCGCTGCTGGAGGGGATCAGGCTCGGCAACGATCCCAAGGATATCGGTTCCTACGGGATCTGGGGCGGCCTTTCGACGTGGGCTGACGAGCAGGGTCGGCGCTGGGTGTATGCGCCCGTGTACGGCCCGCCGTCACAGGAGGCGCCGGAGTTCCCGCGCTCCTACGGTCCGATCTCCGACGGCAGCGTGATGGCGTTCGAAGTGACGGAGAACCCAGTCACGGGAAAGCCCGAGCTGACTCCGGCGTGGATCTCGGGCAACCTGAAGGTGCCGGAACCGGTGGCGTTGGCGAACGGAGTCGCGTTTGTGCTGGCCAACGGGGAGAACACCGAACAGCGCACTTCGGTGGAAAAACGCCAGACTGAGAACACCCAGCCCGCCGTCCTGCACGCGCTGGACGCTCGGACCGGCGAGGAACTCTACAACAGCGGCGACGCCATGGGCACATGGGTGCATTTCAGCGGCATCGCCATCGCCGAGGGGCAAGTCTATACAGTGGACTATGACTCGGCCGTCTATTGCTTTGGCCTCAAGGGCAAGTAGGAGCCGAGCGAGCCAGTGCCGGCCGAATCAAGGAGTGCAACGATGCGTCTGAGAACGAACCTGTCCGCCCTGCTAGCGGCGCTTTGCATGGTGGGCTGCGGCTCACCCCCACCCGAGACCGATCAGCGTCCGAACTTCATCATCGTCTTCGCGGATGACCAAGGCTACGGCGACCTGGGTTGCTTCGGCGCGACCGAGTTCAAGACACCGCGCATCGACCAGATGGCCCGCGAAGGCATGCGATTCACGGATTTCTACGCCCAACCGGTCTGCGGCCCGTCGCGCACTGCCCTGCTGACTGGCAGCTACCCGATCCGCGTCGGAGAGTACGGCAACGAAAAGAACAGCTTCCCGTACGTGCACGAGAAGGAGATCCTGCTGCCCAAGGTGCTGCAGGAGGCTGGCTACGCCACGGGCATGATCGGCAAGGTGGACATCACGCAGCGCCACCGCGGTTTCAAGCCGGAACTGAACCCAGTGCGGAGAGGGTTCGACTATTGGTTCGGGGTGGTGGGCGCGAACGACAGCGGCGAGGTCCGCTGGATCTACCGCGATGAGGAGCGCATCCAAGAGACCGCCGGTGTCGATGACCTTACGCGACGGTACACCGACGATGCCCTCGCGTTCATCAGGCGAAACAAGGACGGGCCGTTCTTCCTCTACATCGCCCACACCATGGCGCACGTGGTGCTGGGCGTCACCGAGCCCTTCCAGGGCCGCTCGGAGCGCGGATTGTACGGAGACGTGATCGAGGAGCTTGACGCCAGCACTGGCGAGATCGTCGACCTGCTCGCCGAGTTGGGGCTCGATCAGAACACGATCGTGGTTTACACGTCAGACAACGGGCCGTGGAGCAATCACTCGTTGCCGCAGTACACGGCTGCGATCACCGAGCACGCGGGATCATCCGGGCCGCTGCGGGGAGAGAAGGCCACGACGTGGGAGGGTGGCATCCGCGTTCCCACGGTGATGTGGGCGCCGGGGTACGTTCCCGCCGGAACGGAATCGGCGGAAGTGGCAACCACGATGGACCTGCTGCCCACGTTCATCCAAATGGCCGGCGCGGAGCTTCCCGCCGACCGCACCTTGGACGGACGGGACATCGGCCCTCTGATGCGGGGCGAGCCGGGGGCCAAAAGCCCGCACGAGGCGTTCTACTACTACCGCGAGACACATCTGGACGCGGTGCGCAGCGGCCCCTGGAAGCTGGTGTTTCCAAGGCCGGGTCGCGACGAATCGGAGTGGCTGCTGTCCAAGGGCGGTGCCTTCTTGGGCGAGCTGCTCGAGCCGGTCACCGAGCTGGCGCTGTATAACCTTGAGTCCGACATCGGCGAGACCAGCAATGTCGCCGCCGACAATCCCGACATAGTGGAACGCTTGACGGCCTTGGCCGACGCAGGGCGCGAGGAGCTTGGCGACTATGACCGGATCGGCACGGGCGTAAGGTTCTTCGAGGACGGCCCCAAGTGGCCGAGGCGACAGCAGTGGATGACGCAGTAGGTGTCCGGTAGTGGCTTCCGCAGGGACTCGTTCGGCAAGTCGACGTTAGGGCGTTTGTTGATTGCGGACCGGCCAAACGGGTGCGCTACTGGGCAGGCACGCGGGGGTATGGCTCTGTTTGTCGCTGACTCCACAAGGGTTTCGAACCCTCGCGACGATGCCCTTGGGAGGATGCCGATGGGTTGGCCCTGGAGGCCCCGTGGGCGGGTTGCCAACGGTAGATTGGCCGATGCGTCTTGATTGCATTGCAATCGCTTGTAGAATGGAGCTGTTGGAGGAGCGGAGGACGCAGCGATGGCGAGCATAACGATTCGCAAGCTCGATGACGGCATCAAGACCCGCCTACGCGTGCGGGCGGCGGGCAACGGCCGCTCGATGGAAGAAGAAGTGCGCCTGATCCTGCGCGATGCCGTCGGTCACAGACCGAGTACGCGGAACCTCGCCAGCATTATCCGTTCGCATTTCGGCCCGGTGAACGGCGTGGATCTCGAGTTGCCGCCGCGCGAGCCCGGGCGAGAGCCGCCGAGCTTCGATTGAGACTGCAGCCATGGCTGTTCTGCTGGACACCAATGTGGTGTCCGAACTCATTCGCAAGTCGCCCGATCCTGCTGTCGAGGCGTGGGTCTCCGGCCATGTGTTGGAGGATCTTTATTTCTCGGCAATCGGCGAGGCGGAGTTGCGTTACGGTGCCGCGATCCTGCCTGCTGGGAGGCGCCGGGAAACACTGGTTTCGGAAATCGAGGGGATGCTGCGTGACGCATTCGGTGACCGTGTGCTGCCGTTCGATAGCAACGCGGCGCGCGAGTTTGCAGAGATCGCCGCGAAGCGCCGTTCCATCGGCCGCCGGATGGCTCCGGCTGACTGCCAGATCGCGGCGATCGCCCGCTCGTTGAATATGGCCGTGGCAACCCGGAACGTCAGGGACTTTGACGACATCAACGTCGAGGTCATCAACCCGTGGAAGTCGGCATGAGGAGCCCGACCGTGGCCTCTGCGCGGGTCAAGATTGACGCCTGCGCGAGGATGCTGGGAGTGGCCTAGCGGTGTGACCGTCCTGTTCGAACCTGCGCTGTCAAGCGGGGCCACATTGTAGGTGCACAAGTCGCAGCTTAGGCCCGGGCCCCTGCAGGCGGTGCCCCAAGTCCTGCCTAACGGCCCGTGCCGGAGAGCAGCGGCTGCGTCCGGTTGGGGTTGCTTGGCGTGGCGCTCATCGAATCGAAGCGGTGCCTGATCGTGGCTCGCGTGAGCTCTGCGATGTGAATTGCGCCGAGAATGGGCACGATGTAGCCGTTTGCTGGCGCCGGGGTCGAGTCCTGGGGCGACAACGCTACCCGAGCATAGAATCCGCGTTGCAAGCGGAACTTGACCTAACCTACCGCCGAAAGAGGGGAAAGCGCTTGGCGAATTCGATTTAGCTGTCGCCCTCGTCGAATGAGCTTCCCTCCCACCGCGCCACAACCACCGGCGCAACGCAGTGGCTCGCGACGTTGACGCTGGTGCGGATCGGATCGATCAGCGCGTCGATTCCCAGCAATACAGCCAGGCCTTCCATAGGCAGGCCGTGGGCCTCGAACACGGCTGCCAGGATCACGAAGTTCGCCCGGGGCACGCCCGCCACTCCCTTGCTTGTCAGTTTCAGCGTGAGCAGGATCACCAGCTGCTGCTCCAGCGAGAGTTGGATTCCGGCTGCCTGCGCTACGAACAGCGTTGCCATGCCGAGATGAATCGTGCTCCCGTTCAAGTTCAGGCTCAGGCTCAGCGGGGCGACCACGCCGAGAATCCGGCGCGGCACTCCGAAACGCTCTATCTTCTCCAATGTCTGCGGCAGCGCCGCCGCGCTGGAAGTCGTCGCGAATCCGATTAGGAACGGCTCGCGGGAGAAGTGGGCGAAGCGCCCGACGGGCACGCGGAATACAACCAAGGCACCCACTAAGATCACAGCTAGGAACAGGGTCTGCGCCGCCCACGCCACTGCCGAGAACGCGACCAGGCCCTCCAGGGCGCTTTCGCCGCCCTGAGCGAAGGCGTTGGCCGCAGCCGCGAACACGGCCAGGGGTGCCAGATACATTACGTAGGCGGTATAGCGGAACGCCACCTCGGCGAGAGCGTCGGCAAACTCCACCACCGGACGGGCCTTCTTGCCGACGGATAGGCAAGCGATCCCGAACAGGAAGCAGAAGACTACGATCTGGACCACATCGCCGCGGGCCAACGCGTCCACGATGCTCGTAGGGACGGCCGATTCCAGAGCTTCGGCCAGTGGTGTCTCCGGCGCCGCAGCGGCGGGAGCCGCGGACTCCAGAGCGAAGCCGGCGCCCGGCTGCGTCAATTCAACGGCAAACCAGCCCAGCAGGAGTGCGATCGTCGTTGCCGTCTCGAAGCAGACGACGGACTTCCATCCGAGGCGACCGAGAGAGCCAAGGCTCCCGGCCCCTGCGATTGCGCGCAACAGAACGCCGACCAGCACCGGCGCAATGATCGAGCGGATCAGCCGCAAGAAGATCGTGCTGAGGAATTCCAGTCGATCGCCCCATTGAGGAGCGAGCAGGCCCAGGCACGCCCCCGACACCATCGCCAGGAGCATCCATGAGGTCAGCGATAGCTTCAGGGGGCGGGCCACGAATGAGGCTCCGTGCTGATCAGCGTACCAGTGCCACGCTTGCTAACAGTCCGGCTGACCGGCACTTGGACGCGATCCGGCCTTGGCGACCAAGGGTGAACGCCCGAGCAAGCCCAGCGATCGCGCGCGCTAGCTTGGCGGGGCATCGTCGGCCGACGGACCGTACATGCCGGGTATCGGTATGTCGTTGATTCGCAGGTAGACGCCGAGCTGCGCCCTGTGATGGATGATGTGACTCAGGATCATCGAGCGCAACACCGCGATGCGGGGCATCGTGAACAATTCTTGGCCAGCGCGATTCAGCGTCCAAGGCTTGAGCATTGCTTCGTCGCTTAGCTCTAGGATCGCTTCCCTCGCGCCGGCGGTGGCCTTGTCGAAGAAGTCCAACAGGGCGGAGGTTTTCTCGGCGACGTATGGCTCGAAAGCTGGTCCGTCGACTGGACTGATATCGAGGCTGTCGAGCTTGGCTGTCGAGGTGCCCCATGCCCCCATTTCGGCGATGTGGCCGGCTAGGCGGGCCATGTTCATCGACTTTGGATGAGGCCGGTAGTCGAGCAGGACCTCGGGCACAAGCTCGAGGATCCGGCGCGTGTTTGCCATT
>JAJDZN010000253.1 GCA_022824585.1 Bryobacterales bacterium
TATACGAGGTGGATCGTCCGATCCTGTGGATCAGAGAGGGCCACATTCTCGGAGACCTGCTCCCGACCCGTTCGGCTCTGACGCGCTCACCTGAGCCGCCCGGCGTGGAGCGGCAGGCCTGCTCTGAGTGCTGCGAGCGGGCCAAGGTGTCGGTGAAATGCAAACGGACCGCTGCGGGCGTTCGGCATTCGCTGGCACAGCTTTCGACGCTTGATGGTCTCCGGAGACATTGGCGGCATGCAGTTGGATCGACCGCAGGCTCTCGTAGCTTGCCTAACCAACGCTGTGGTAAGGTTCCATGCGCGGCCCTCCGCAGCTGGCAGTGGGGATTCATCTCGTATTGGCGGTCACTGATAATGACTGGTTCGACCAGCTCCGTCGTCGCCCAGACTTGGAGGAAGTGAATTTTTGGGCGCCCTCTCCGAGGAACTTCCGGTCACTCACGCAGGGCGAGTTACTCCTCTTCAAGCTGCGAGCGCCGCGCAATGTAATCGCAGGCTGTGGGATCTTCGCGTACACCAACGCACTGCCGTGCTCACTCGCTTGGGAAGCGTTCGGCACGGCCAACGGCACGCGTTCGCTTCCGGAAATGCACGAACGGATTGCCAAGTATCGACGCGCCAGCCCGAACGACCAAAGCGATTTTTCAATCGGGTGCAAGATCCTCACCCAACCAACGTTTTTTGACGAGCGGGATTGGATTCCGGTCCCAGCCAGCTGGTCTCCGAGAATCGTTGACTACAAGACCTACGACACCGCAGACAGCGAGGGCCGTCAGTTGTGGGAAGCCGTGACCGCTCGGATGAATCGGCCGATGGAGATCGACGCAGGTCGCTCCGATCCGCGCTTGGGCAAGCCGCAATTGATCCGCCCAAGACTCGGCCAAGGAGCGTTCCGTGTGGTTGTGACTGACTGCTACGAGCGCCGCTGCGCGGTTACTCGGGAACGGACGCTACCGGTTCTCCAAGCGGCGCACATCCGGCCGTATTCTGACGGCGGTCGGCACGAGCCACAGAACGGACTTCTGCTCCGCAGCGACATCCATCAGCTGTTCGATCGTGGGTACGTCACAGTGACGCCCGAGTTGCGATTTGAGGTCAGTCCCCGAATCCGCGAGGAGTTCGAGAACGGAAGAGACTATTACTCGCTTACCGGAAAGAGGATCTCTGTTCCGGCTCCCCCAGAGGCCCGCCCAGACCCCTCGGCACTCGAGTGGCACAACCAGAATTGTTATCGGTGATGGCAAGGGTGCCGACGGTCTCGAAACATCAAGACGCGCTAATGCGCATGCAGGCATTCGCTCATGTTGAAGGCCTACAGAGAATCCACGACTACCTAACCGGAAAGGAACTGCAATCTGGCTTCACCTTCGAGGGAGAGCGAATCCCCCTCGTCAACCCCCAGCGAGGCATCTTCAAGCCGCGGAAGATGCGCTACCTTCTGTCTATCAGGACCGTCTTCCCCGTGCCGGGAAGGAAGATCTGGTACGACGATCAACGGCAGATCCACCGACAGATCTACGAAGGAGACGACACCGTCGAGTACGCCTTCATGGGGAAGGATCCAGAAGCACCTGACAACGTCTGGCTATTCGAGGCGTTCAAGAACCGGATTCCGGTGATTTACTTTCTCGGGATCGCTCCGCGCCGATACCAAGCCATTCTACCGGCGTTCATCTCGGGATGGGACGCCAAGGAGCTGCAGGCGAGAGTGGCTTTCGGGTCGGCAACCTCTGTGGCCGGACCGCACCAAGAAGTCCTTTCGGCCGACCAAGTCCCAGTTATGCCCAGTTCCGTCCTAGAGCGGCGCTATGCGTTGCGGTCCGTGAAGCAGAGGCTGCACCAAGCGTCTTTCCGCGAGGCTGTGATCTCTGCCTATCGGGGCCGCTGCGCGATATCGGGGATTCCCGAGCCCAAACTGCTCGATGCCGCGCACATCGTCTCGGACAAGGACGAGCGTTTCGGTCAAGCGATCGTCCGGAACGGTATCCCTCTTTCGAAGATCCACCACGCTGCGTTCGACGCGCACCTGATAGGCATCGATCCGGACTACCACCTTCACGTGTCTGATCGGCTGCGCGACAGGGAAGACGGCCCTTTGCTGGAGTCGCTCAAGGGCATTGAGGGCCGCAAGATTCACCTGCCTGGCCGGATCCTTGATCGGCCAGACCGCGATCGCTTAGCGATGCGGTTCGAGCTATATAGGGCGGCAGGCTGATTTTCTGGAAGTGGCAGAGTGCAGGCCCGACCGCACAGCCAGAGTCGTCGAATGGGCCGATTCAAGGGAAACAACGCTGCAACCGCCCACTAGATAAATCCCGTCCTGCCAGGTTCGAGCCGATGTTGAAAGGCCGCACCGAAGAACGGATTGCCCTGTGTCGGGAGCCTCATCCAACACGCCTCGCGGCGTGTTTCTGATCGCAAGCCGGATCTCGGAGTGGAGCGCCCAATGGCGACACCGCCTGCGCCGCTACACTGGTCGGAAATGCACAAGAAGTCCTCTCTGCCTGTTGCATTCGTCACCGGCGCGTCTTTGGGTATCGGCGCGGCCACCGCTCGCGAATTCGCCAAGCGCGGGTATACGGTCGCTGTGCACTTCAACGCCAGCGAGCGCCAGGCCCAAGAGATCGTGACCGATATCGAGAGCAGTGGCGGCACGGCGGCAAGTTTCCAAGCCGACCTTGCCGATGCGCAGCAGTGCCAGCAGCTCGTCTCGAGCGTGGTCGAGCGTTTCGGCCGCATCGACGTGCTGGTCAACAACGCGGGGTCTCTCATTGGGCGCCGACTCCTGGCCGAGATTGACGAGGAGTTCTGGAACAGCGTGATCGACCTGAATCTGGCCAGCGTGCTTTGGGTCACGCAGGCGGCAGCCGTCCACATGCGCGGGCGCGGTTCGGGCGCTGTCGTCAATCTCGGCTCCATCGCGGGCCACAACGGCGGTGGGCCCGGCGCGATCCTCTACGCCACGGCGAAGGCCGCGGTCACGGGTATGACGAAGGCCTTAGCCAAGGAGCTCATCGCCCAAGGAATCCGGGTCAACGCCGTGAACCCTGGCGTGATCCTCACGCCATTCCACGAGCGTTTCTCCAGCGAGGAGCGGATGCGCGCGATGGTGTCGCAGATTCCGCAGGGACGAGCGGGAGAGTCCGAGGAAGTTGCCAGCGTGATCGCGTTCCTGGCCAGCGACGCAGCCTCGCACATTGTCGGGGAATCGGTTGAGGTCAACGGCGGGATGCTGATGGACTGAGCGACTGCCACAGCAGGCGTGCCGGGCTCTTCGCGCAGAGGTCGCGCGACCCGCGACGCGCAATCGGAGCGGCGTCCAGCCGCTCTACGCTGGGAGCCGGAGCGGCAGCCACAGATCTACGGCCCAGAATGCAGCGAACAGCACGCTGGCCCAACCGTTCACGGTGAAGAAGGCCGCGTCTACGCGCGACAGGTCGTCGGCGCTTACCAAGGATTGCTCGTAGACCAGCAGTCCGGCCATCGTGACGACGCCGAGCAGCGCGATGAGGCCCAGTCCCATGTTGAGCCACATGCCAAGCAAGCAGACCACCATGCCGACATGTAATAGCCGCGAGACCAGCAATGCTCTGGCGACACCGAGGCGGGCGGGAATGGAATGCAGGCCGGCGCTGCGGTCGAACGCGACGTCTTGGCAGGAATAGATGATGTCGAAGCCCGCCGTCCAGAGCGTCACGGCCAGCGCCAGCAACAGAATCACCGGGTCCAGCGTCCCTCGAACCGCGATCCACGCCGCCGCTGGAGCGACACCGAGCACGGTGCCGAGCACGACGTGGGACAGCGCGGTGAAACGCTTCGTATATGAGTAGCTCAGTGCCAGGCCCAGGGCGAGCGGGCTGAGCTTGAAGCAGAGCGGGTTGAGCTGCCACGCGGCGAGAACCAGCACGGCCGCAGAAATCGAGACGAAGACAGCCGCGAACCGCTTCGAGAGTCTTCCCGCCGGAAGCGCCCGGCCGGCAGTCCGAGGATTCAGCGCGTCCATCCGCGCGTCAATCAGGCGATTGAAAGCCATGGCAGCTGACCGTGCCGCCACCATGGCGACGATGATCCAGGCTAGCTTCCAGGCCAGATCAGGCCCTGACATGGCGGTTCCCCGCAGCGCCAGCAGGGTCGCGGTGAGAGCAAAGGGCAGGGCAAAGACCGAATGCTGGAACTTGATCGCCTCCAGCAGCTCTGCGATCTGGCGCAGGAATCGGCTCATGTCCGGCCGCCCATCAGATCCGCCAGTGCCCGGCCTTGGTCCGGATGTCTCATCAGGCCTTCGCCTACTAGAAATCCTTGGTAGCCGGCGTCCGCGAGGCGGCGTAGGTCATCGGCAGTGCGGATGCCGCTCTCGCTAATGCGCAAGACGTGCTCCGGAAATCGTTCGGCAAGGTCGATCGATGTCTGCAGCGAGACTTCCATCGTCTTGAGATTGCGGTTGTTCACGCCGATCAGGTTGGCGCCCATGGCGAGTGCGCGTTCGAGTTCAGATCCGTCGTGGACTTCCACCAATGCATCGAGGTTCAGCTCGAGCGCGGCTGCGTGCAGCTCCCGCAGTTCTATGTCCTCGAGCGCGGCTGCGATCAGCAAGATGCAGTCCGAGCCGCTGGCTGATGCCTGCAGAAGGTGATAGCGATCGAGCGTGAAATCCTTGCGCAGCACAGGCAGCGAAGTTGCTGCCCGCGCCGCTGCTAGGTCCTCCAGCGAGCCTTGGAAGAAGCGCGCGTCTGTAAGCACCGATAGAGCAGCCGCTCCGGCGAGCTCGTAGTTGCGCGCGATCGCGGCGGGATTGAAGTCCGCTGCAATCAACCCCGCGGAAGGCGACGCCTGCTTGATCTCCGCGATGATCGCCGGACGCCTCGATGCGAGCGCGCCGCGGAAGCCGCGCCGCGACGGTACAGGCCGGGCCTCCAGAGCGGCTTCGGAGGTGGCTGACCGCTCGTCCGCGAGCTCGTTCCGCTTGTGTTCGATGATCCGATCCAGGATCGTCACATCTCGGGGATGCGGGGCTGGCATCACATGTAGAGCCCGCCGCTGACGTTCAGCACGTGGCCGGTGATGTATCCGGCTTCCTCGCTTGCCAGAAAGCAGATGGCGGCAGCTAGCTCGTCAAGCTCTCCCATGCGGCCCATCGGGATGCCGGCCAAGATCTCCATCTGCTGCGCTTCGTCGAGGCGTGCCGTCATATCGGTCGCGAAGAATCCAGGCGCGACCGCATTCACGGTAATGTTGCGGCTGGCTAGCTCCTGCGCCAAGGACTTGGTCAGCCCGATCAGCCCCGCCTTGGATGCGGAGTAATTCGCTTGCCCGGCGTTGCCCGACAGCCCTACGACAGAAGACACGTTGACGATTCGCCCCCAGCGCTTCTTCATCATGCCGCGCATCAATGCCCGCGAGCAGCGGAATGCCCCGGTGAGATTCGTGTCAATGACGCTCTGCCAGTCGCCATCCTTCAGGCGCAATCCTAGGTTGTCGGCCGTGATTCCAGCATTGTTGACCAGGATGTCAATGTCCCTGCCGTGCGACTTCGCAATCGCGTCGACCGACGCTTGGTCCGTGACGTCTAGCTCGACCGCCTCGGCAGTGCCTTCGGCCGCTCGGATTTCCTCGACCAGCGTTGCCAGCTTGTCCGTCTGGCGCGCGCCTGCGATCACGCTCACGCCTTTCGCCGCCAAGGCTTTGGCGCATGTCCGGCCGATGCCCCGGCTCGCTCCCGTGACGAGTGCAGTGTGGTGCGTCATTCTGCCGGGATGCCCTCCAAGCTAGCCAAGTCGTGCGTGCTGTGCGCGGAGAGCTTGCGGTCGATGGCACGCATCAGGCCCGTCAGCACCCGGCCGGGGCCGACTTCCAGATAGCGGTCAACGCCTTGGGCTACAAGGTGGCGGATGGTCTGTTCCCACAGTACCGGGTTGGGAATCTGTTGCTTGAGGCCCTCGCGAGCTTCGGTGCCGGCGCGAACCTCGCGGGCCTGCCAGTTGTTGACCAGCGGCACCTGCAGGTCTGCGAATGCAGTCAAGTCCAAGCGGGGCTCCATTGCCGCCCGAGCGGGCGTCATCAGCGCGCAGTGGAACGGTGCGCTCACTTCCAGCATCACCGCTCGCCTGGCGCCGGATTGCCTGGCCAGATCGGCCGCTCGCGAGACCGCCTCGGCGTGGCCCGCGATGACGATCTGTCCAGGGGAGTTGATGTTCGCCGGCGATACGACTTGACCGTCGGCTGCCTGCCGGCACACGCCGGCCGCCGCTTCTGCGTCGATTCCCAGCAACGCCGCCATCGCCCCGACGCCCTGTGGCACTGCTTCCTGCATGCAGCGCCCGCGCTCGTGGACGAGCTGGACGGCCTCTTGGAACTTCATTGCCCCGGCGGCGACCAGTGCGGAGTACTCGCCCAAACTGTGCCCTGCGACGAACGCCGGTTCGATGCCACGTTCTCGGACCGCAGCGAGGGTCGCAACCGAGACCGTCAGGACCGCCGGCTGTGTGATCTCCGTGCGCTTCAACTCCTCTGCCGGCCCTTCGAAGCAAATGCGGGAAAGGGCGAATCCCAGCGCTTCGTCTGCTTCGTCGAAGACGGCTCGCGCCGATGGGTAACGCTCGGCGATTTCGAGGCCCATGCCGGGCGCTTGGGAGCCTTGGCCGGGAAACAGAAAAGCGGTCGAAGGCATCGGCAGGGCGCCAGACTGTGAGTTTAGCAACTGTGCTGAATCCGGAATTGAGCGCCACTAGCCAACGCTCGGGGCGGGTATTCGCGATCGGTCGGGCGGGTTCCGGGCCGGTTCCGAGAGTGGCATGAGGCAGGCCCGGTCACCCCGTCGCGGTAGTGGAGTCGTCGACTCCCTCGGCTGCTGCCTCTCCGGGCGATCGGCGCAGCAGCTGGCGTGCGGCGCCGGGCGGTGTGAGAATCAAGCAGATGCGCACTAGGCTGGAAATCGAGAAGCTGGTCTACGGCGGCGACGGGCTGGCGCGGCACGAGGACGGGGCAGTGTTCGTGCCGTTCGTGCTTCCCGGCGAGACAGTGGAGGCGGAAGTGTCGACGAAGTCCGCGGGGGTCCGGCGAGGCGTCGACACCGAATGGATCTCGCGCTCCGATCAGCGCACGGAGCCGCCCTGCCCGGTGTTCGCGCGGTGCGGCGGCTGCCACTACCAGCACATGCCGCATGACCTCGAATGCTCCTACAAGGTCGGAATCTTGCGCGAGACGCTGAGCCGGATCGGCGGAATCGACTGGGGCGCCGAGATACCGACTGTGCGGTCTGAAGCGCTCGGCTATCGCAACCGGACGCAGATTCATTTCGCCCGCCAAGGTAAGACTGGCCAGGCTGGGTTCCTGGCCGCTCGCTCGCACCGCCTCGTCGCCACGCGCGATTGCGCGATCAACTCGCCCAAGCTCAACGCACTCCACCGGGGCGTGGAACGAATGGCGGCCGATCGCAGGTTTCCCTCCAGCCTCAGGACCATCGAGTTCTTTACTGACGAGGATCGGGTACAGGTCAATCTTCCCCGTCGAGCTGGCCCCTTGCCGAAGCGCTTTTGGGCCAAGTCCGCCAACGTGTTCGGTGTGGACGAGCCCGGCACTCCGCTGGACTATCGCTGCGGCGAGGATGTCTTTCAAGTCAGCGGCCGCTCGTTCTTCCAGGTCAACCGGTTTCTCGCCGATCATCTGGCTGCGCTAGCAACGGGAGAGGCTGACGGGCGCCTTGCGATTGACCTGTACGCCGGCGTGGGGCTGTTCACGTTGCCCCTAGCCCGTCGCTTCCGGGAGGTCGTCGCGGTCGATTCGGCTCCCTCGGCGATGCGCGACCTGCGTTTCAACGCTCGCCGGGCGGGGTGCTCGGTGCGGGCGGTCCACCTAGACGTGGATGTGTTCTTGGACGGGTTCTCGGGCCAGCCGGAACTGATCGTGGCCGACCCGCCGCGCACCGGCCTCGGTGCCCAGGTCGTAAGCCAGATCGCGCGTCTGCGCCCCCCGCGGCTGCATCTAGTCTCTTGCGACCCTGCCACGCTGGCCCGTGACCTGAAGCTCCTCCTTGCCGCCGGCTTCGCGTTGCGGGAGCTGCAGATGGTCGACCTGTTCCCGCAGACGTATCACATTGAGACAATAGCGATCCTCGAGCGCTAGAGTTCGCGCCGTGGGCTTCCGACCCAAGCGGCTGCGAGCGATCAGATCCGTTGGCTAACTGCCAGTCGGCCTCACGCCAAGATCCCAAGAAGCACGTGACCGTGCACGTCCGTGAGGGTGTAGTCCCGCCCGCCGAAACGATAGCTCAGCCTTTCGTGGTCCAGTCCGAGCAGGTGCAGCACGGTTGCGTGCAGGTCGTGCACGCTGCACTGGTTCTCCACCACGCGGTAGCCGAATTCGTCGGTCTGGCCGTAAATGAACCCCTTCTTGAGGCCGCCGCCAGCCAGCCAGAGGCTGAAGCCGAATGGGTTGTGATCGCGGCCAATGGTGCCCTGCGCGAACGGTGTTCGGCCGAACTCGCCCGAGAACAGGACCAGCGTCTCGTCTAAGAGGCCGCGCGCCTTGAGGTCCTTGAGCAGCGCCGCTATCGGCTGGTCGACGGTGAGGGCGTTCGCTCCGTGGCCCAGTTCCAGCTTGTCGTGCTGGTCCCACGGGTTGCCCATGCCATCGGTCTTGCCCGGCGTGTTGACCATGGTCAGTTCGACGAACCGGACGCCCCGCTCGACCAAGCGGCGAGCCAGCAGGCATTGCTTCGCGTAGGCGGCCGTCGAGGGATTGCTGGAATCGACGCCGTAGAGCCTGCGCGTGGCCTCTGACTCGCTGCCTAGGTCCACCAGTTCCGGCACTGCGCTCTGCATCCGATAGGCCGTCTCGTAGTTCGAGATCGCGGCCTCTACGGGCTCGTGGCTGCCGATGTTGGCCAAGAAGCCCTGGTCCATGCGGCGAACGAAATCGAGCTGCCGACGCTGCCTCGCGCCCGCTGTCGAGGACGTGATGTTCCGCATGGGGTCGCTGCGTCCGGGGTGGATCACTGAGGCTTGGTGCACTGAGGGCAGGAATCCGTTGCCCATCATGTTGATGCCGCCGTGGGGGATACCGCCGCCCCCGGTGACCACGAAGCCCGGCAAGTTGTTGTTCTCGCTCCCCAGGCCGTACGTGACCCAAGCCCCCATGCTCGGGAAGCCGGCGAACGGCAGCCCGCAGTGGAAGTAGTAGTTTCCTTGCGCGTGCTCCATGAACTTGCCGGTCATGGACCGAATCACGCAGAGCTCGTCGGCCATTTCCCCGATGCGGGGGAATATGCCGCTGACCGGAATGCCGCTCTCGCCGTAGCGCTTGAAGTCCCACGGGCTAGGAAAGATGTTGCCGTTGTTGTTGAACATCGTCCGCTCGGCCTTGAACGGCACTGGCTCGCCCGCCATTTGAGTCAACTTGGGCTTGGGATCGAACGAATCGACTTGCGACATGCCGCCCGACATGTAGCAGAAGATCACGTTCCTCACCCGCGGAGCGAAGTGCGGAGCGCTGGCGTCCTGCGGGCTCGCCGCAGCGGCCTCGTCGGCTAGCAGGGCGGCAGCGGCGAGCATACCGAAGCCGGTCGAGGTGGTTTGCAGCATGCGTCGGCGGCTGATACGGCTCCGCCGCACGCCGACTTCGGCCCTACCGGACATACAGAAACTCCTTGAAATTGAACAGCGTGTGCGCGAACCGGCCCCACGTATCGGAGCTGGCCAGAATGTCGCGGTCGCTGGCGCCTTCTTCTTCGGCTAGGCCCCTCACGAAAGCGACGGCGTCGCGCCGTTCCTCTGGGGACGGCGGGCGTCCCAAGGCCTTGCGGTACATATATTCCACGCGGCTGCCGACCGAGTGGCCCTCACCATCTGCCAGCCGCCGCCCCCACGCGTAGGCACTGCCCAACACAAACGGACTGTTCATCAACGCCAGAGACTGGGCTGGCACGTTGGTGACATCGCGCCGGCCCCGCGTGGTCGACGGCGTGGGCTGGTCGAACACCTCGAGGAACGGGTTCGTCCGGTTGCGACGAATTTCCTGGTATACGCTCCGGCGGTCATCGCCGTAGATGGATGATCCGGGGCCTTCGTGCTCGTCGTAGCGGTTGCGCGACGGGGGAGGGGAGCCGTACATCGAGCTGTCCAGCTGGCCCGACACGGCCAGCAGCGTGTCCCGGATAGCCTCTGCCTCAAGCCTGCGCACGGGCATGTGTTGGAGCAAGGAATTGGAGGGATCGCGCTCCAATGACCTGGCCGAGGCGGTGCTGCTCATCCGATAGGTGCGCGACGTGACCAGCAGCTCCACGAGGCGCTTGATGGACCAACCCTCCGCGACGAAGCGAGCCGCGACATAGTCCAGCAGTTCGGGGTGCGACGGCGCGTCGCCGAGGACGCCGAAGTTATCCGGCGTCGCCACGATGCCGCGTCCGAAAACGCTCTGCCAGACGCGGTTCGCCATGACTCTCGCGGTGAGTGGGTTTTCCGCCTTTGCGACATCTTCCGCCAAGCGGCGCCGGACCGCCGAGGGATCGGCATAGCGGTCGCTCCCGATGGCTTCGAGGAATCTCCGCTGGACCGGGTCAGCGGGCTTGCGGGGATCGCCCCGGACGAGCAGGGGATGGTCGGGCGCGCTCTCTTCGACGACGCCGGGGAACCGCTGCGGCACCGCGATCTCGCTCTCGAGCCGCCTGTATTCCGCGACAAGTTCGCCCGCGCCTTCGATCTCGTCGATTGACGTAGCCACGAGCCCGCGCCTGGCGAAGTAGTCCAAGAAGCTGGCCCGCTGCTGGTCAATGGTGTCGTCCCGCCATGCGGTCGCGGCTACGGCCAGGCGTTCAGCCAAGACATCCCCAAGGCTGTCGGCGGACCCCGATGGTTCCGCTGCCAAGAGGTAGAGGATGGGCTCAGTCGCGGACTTTGGCTGCCGCTTGCCGCTGTGGAAGGCTACTGCGGCCGCGCCGATTCCAGACCTGCCGTGGGTGGGTCGCTCAGGCCGCGGGTCCTTGGCGCGGTCGACCGAGTCTAGGACGAAGTTCGTGGCGTCCTCGCGGGTCGCGAACTCGATGTACCCGGTGAAGCCCTTCCAGAACTCTGTCTTGAACTGCCACCACCGCATCGTGTCGGCCCTCGGGCTGTAACGCTGGTCGTAGATGCCACTTAGGGGCAGGGAGTAGTTCTCCACGATGAGGCGAGCGAAACTAAAGTCGTGTCCCAGCGTCCGCACGCTGACATAGTCGGTGTCGATCGTGAAGCGGGGCGACTGCATGACGCCGGCATGCTTGCTCGACAGCAGGTGCGTGTAGACCCCGCCCGGATAAATGCCATGCAGGGCTGAGTTCCCTTCTAAGGCAACCCGAAACTCCCCCGGAGTCGATGGCGTCTCGCTGACTCCCGCGCCGTGGCTGACCCATTCGTCATAGTCTGCGCCGGACAAGTCCCAGACTTCTTGGAAGTTCTGCTCGTTAAACGCCTTGCGGGCGGCCAGTCGGCTGTGCCAGTCCGCTCTGAGTTCCTCCACTGCTTCCCACAAGCGATCACCTCGCAGGTCGCGAAGCTGGAGGAAGGCGTGCAGAGGGCTGGTGTCGTCGCAAGCAGCTTCCTCCAGCGCGGCGCGAGTGGCGCTTCCGTCGGCGTGCTCCAGGCGGCTCGGGAGTGAAGCCGCGTCCTTGATCCACTGGTCGGCGACTCTCTCGCGAATCTGATCCTTGAGCGCCCTCAGGCGCTTCGAGTGCAATCGCAGGGAGGCCGGAGAATCGACGGCCCGCATGGTTGGCCGGGCGCCGTACAGCGCTCCGAAGAGCGCGTAGTAGTCCTGCTGGCTGATCGCGTCGAACTTGTGATCGTGGCAGCGAGCGCAGGCGACGGTGAGTCCTAGGAAGGCCTTGGAGAAGACGTCGATCTGGTTGTCGGTCCACTTGACGCGCTCTTCCCATGGGTCGACGGGTTGGTAGCCGAGTTCGACGAGGCGGAGGTGGGCTGTGCCCAGTATCGATTCGTTGATTCCGCGGTCTGGAGCGATCCGCGGCTCATCGAGAAGGTCGCCGGCGAGGTGCTCGCGGACGAGCTGGTCATACGGCACGTCGGCGTTCAGGGCCCGGACGAGGTAGTCGCGGTAATGCCACGCGTTCGGTATGGCCGGATCGCCTTCGCTGCCGTGCGAGTCGGCATAGCGAACCAAGTCCATCCAGTGCCGGGCCCAGTGCTCTCCGAATCGCTGCGAGTCCAGCAGCCGCCGTACCAGCTTTTGGTAGGCGTTGGGAGCATCGTTCTGTACGAAGTGGGCCGTCTCGTCGGGCGTTGGCGGCATGCCTGTCAAGTCGTAGGAGATCCGCCGGATCAGCGTGCGGCGGTCGGCGGTCGCAGCCGGCAGCATGCCATGTTCTTCGAGCTCGGCCAGCACGAAGCGATCCACCGCGTTCAGCGGCCAGCGGCGCTTCTTGACCTGCGGCGGATCAGCCTGATGAACAGGCTGCCAGGCCCAGTGGGATCGCTTGCGCTGCGCAAGGTCGAAGCCACCTGCTTCCGATTCACTGGATATGCGTTCCTCCGGCCATGGAGCGCCCATCCGGATCCACTCCTCTAAGGTCCTAGTCGCCGCCTTCGGTAGCCCGCCGCCCGGCGGCATCAGCACGGGCTCGCCCTTGAGGGCCTTGATGACAAGGCTTTTGGCGGGACGGCCGGGCACGATGGCTGGCCCGGAGTCGCCGCCTTGGAGGATTGCCTCGCGGCTGTCGAGCCGCAGGCCGGCAAACGGCGTCTCGATCTTGGCGCTGTGGCAGGCGTAGCAGTGCTCCGCCAAGAGGGGGCGCACCTTGCTCTCGAAGAACTCAAGCTGCTCTGGCGACACGGCGGCGGGGGATGCAGGCACGCCTGCCAGGGCGAGGCCGATGACCGCGCCCCTCAACGGGCCGATGGGGAATCGCGGATAGCTCGAAATCGTTGCCGTGTCTCGCGGGGTTCGCACCGGGCCTCCTGCGTTCTAGTCGTGCCCACGGACCGCGCTGGCGGCCACCACAGGCAGCCGTAGCCCCTAATACTGTATGGGAATTTCGCGCCGTTGTGTGTCACCGCTCCAGCCGGTAGTCGCAGAGGGGCCAGTGCTGGAGAGCAGCCCTAGCGCGGCTCTCGATCCGCGATAAGCTGTTAGCTGATCGTGCCTCACGCCGAAAGGAGCTTCGCAACCCAATGACCACTTCGCGCCGTTCATTCCTAGCTACTGCTGCTGCCGGGAGCGCAGCGCCGATGACTGCGGCCTCTGCCAGTCGGATCCTTGGCGCCAATGATCGCATTCGCCTCGGCCTGATCGGTTGCGGCGGCATGGGCCGGGGCGACCTGAATGACATGCTCAAGGCGGGCAAGACGCAGGCTGTCGCGCTGTGCGACATTGACGAGTCCCAGATCGCCAAGACGCAAAAGAATGTCGTTGCGAACCATGAGCAGGAAGCGGAGCTGCGCACCGGCGATTTCCGGAGGGTGCTGGATCGCGACGACATCGACGCGGTGATCGTTGCCACGCCGGACCATTGGCACGCCCTGCCAACCGTGGAAGCATGCAAGGCCGGCAAGGACGTGTATGTCGAGAAGCCCTTGGCGATCACCGTCTGGGAGGGCCGGCAGATGGTCACAGCGGCTCGCAAGAATGACCGCGTGGTGCAAATGGGCACGCAGCAACGCTCCGGAGCGCAATACCTGGCCGCCAAGGAATACATCGACAGCGGTAAGTTGGGCAGGGTCCGCCAAGTGCGCTGCTGGGCCTACTTGGACTGGAAGGGCGAGACTCCGCACCAGCCGGACGGCCCGGCCCCGAGCGGCGTGGACTACGACATGTGGCTCGGACCGACCGAGGCGCGCCCCTACAATGCCAACCGCTTCCACTTCAGCTTCCGCTGGTACTGGGCCTACTCGGGCGGCCTGATGACCGACTGGGGGGCGCACATGATCGACATCGCCAACTGGTACATGGGCATCAAGTCGCCGACGTCCGCCATGTCGGTCGGCGGCAAGTTCGCCTA
>JAJDZN010000065.1 GCA_022824585.1 Bryobacterales bacterium
CGCCGCCGCCTGCGTCGCCGCCCCCTGCGCGCTCCGCAACGTCTCTTCCTGCTCCTCCAGAGAACCCTGCACCCACGCCGCGAAACAGTCCGGCAACATGCTCACCGTCCGCCTCGCCGTCCGGCAGATGAAGCGCCGCACCAGCGCCCCCCGCGGCTTCACGCGCGCGTAAAACCCGTGCGGGGACAGCTCGCACGTGCCCGGCTGGCACCACGGACACCGCGGAGCGCTCACAGCGTTCCAAGCCCGTTGGCTAACATATTCCTTGTCGGTCAGCTTGGTTGCGAAGCGCAGCTGCACGGCAGGACCGGCCACGGCCCGGCGGCTGCATCCGTGCGGGCCACCTCTGTCTTACCCCACCGCCGCACCGCAGTGCCACCCGGCTCCTCTCCGCGCCGGCCTGACCGGCCGCCTGCTGCAAACACCGGCCTGCTGCCGCCCCCTTCGACGGCCCTGCTCCAGCCGGGCCGGTCGCTTCCGAACACTACTGCCGGAAGAACCCGGTTCCCTCCACCCGGCCCCGCTTCTGCACCAGCCTCACGGCCCCTCAACGCGCCTCTCGGATTTGCGCACTAGCACCGATTTCCATGCATTCTGCCGTCAGAGCAATGTGAGAAAATACCCCGCCCTACTGCCGGAATAATGTGACTCTCTACAGCAGCGGCCAGTGCTCGGCGGGGACGTCGAAGCCGGCGCCGAGATTGAGCAGGGTTTTCTGGCGGGGGCGGCCAGCGACGCGCACGGAGCGGACGAGGCGGTGGTTGGCATAGCTGGTGCCATTGGGGGCGCGGCGGTAGGGGGAGCGGCGAATGAACACTAGGCGCAGGCTAGCAGGCCGGGGGGCGGGAAGTCCAGCAAATCCGGCCTTTATAACTCACTTTCTGGCCCTACACATTCTGGCCCTACAAATTTGGAAACCAGCCTCGGAAACGGAAATCATCGAGATCAAGCAGGCCGCACATGCTGCGGCTCAGAGAGCCGCCGAGCGGTCCCGTGGCAGGGTTTCCCAGCCGCTCGCGGCTGTGCCGGGATGGCGGTCGAGCGGGCTGGGCTGGGAGTGTGGGCCGTGCCGGGGCGGATCGCGGCCAAGCCGCCGCAGCCGCCGGGCAGTCGATCCCACGGGGGCCGTCCGCAGCCTCGGCAACGGGCTGGGCAGGCCCCGTCAAGGTGTGCGTTCTTGCTCCGCAAGTTGTTGCTTGACAGTTGGTTGCGCTCCATGCTCGGTGATCGACGCGGCGGGCGCGAAGATTCCCGGAAGCGCGTCCAATGGCGGTGCGTGCCAGACCTGTTGCTGCGGTCGACAACAGGAACCAGTCGGCCGTCAGATCGCGGTCGGACCGCAACAGCCGAGCGGATTCAGTTGTCCCGGCCGCACCAAACCCAAGTCGGTCATCGGGCGAGTGCCCGCCCTAGCGCCACACCAAATCGAGTCTCAGCTTGCCGGGCATAGAACGCAGTTGGGCCGCCCTCGCGGTCCGAAAATGTTAAACATGGGCTAAGAATACTCCGCCCGCCGGTTCGCCGTCTCCTATGAACCGGGTTTCCCCTCCGCCGGCGACCGTGGTTCCGGACCCGTCCGGCCCGAACATCAAGACTGAGCCGTCATAGAACACGAAGACGTTGCCGGAGTCGTCTACGTTGAAGCCAGACACGAAAGGCGACACGTCCATCGGCGGCAGGGGAGTGATCAAGGGTTCGGAGGATGTTGTGTCGATTTTGCCAATCCTCCCGTTGAATCTCGAACGGTTGCCCCAGTCGAAGACGTAAAGGTTGTCCTCGGCGTCGATTGCCAGCCCAAGTGGGTACGATAGTCTCGTCTCGGCGGCCGGAGCAACCCCGCCGGGCTCCCAAAGGTAATCAGAAAGCGAGTCGCCAGTAGAGCGCACGTAGCCAGATTCGGAGGTACGGTCGCGCATCCCTGTTCCGACGAAGGTTGTGATGACGCCAGACGTATCGATTCTGCGTACGCGGTGGTTGGAGTAGTCAGCAACGTAGACGTTGCCCAAGGAATCGACCGCAATGGCTCGTGGACTGTTCAGTTGAGCTGCAATCGCCGGTCCCTCGTCGCCTGAAAACCCTCGCTCGCCGGTTCCTGCGATTGTTGTGATCTTGCCCGTAACGTCAATCTTTCTCACGCGGCTGCCGAACCCCGTCAGGTATAGGTTCCCAACCGCGTCCGACTCCAATACGGACGGACCTCTTAGCTCCGCCGCAACGGCTGGACCGCCGTCCCCGGAGTGACCGTATTCGCCTGTACCGGCGATGGCTGCGATCATGCCGTTGGGATCAATCCTGCGAACCTGATTCGAATCGAGCACATACACGTTGCCTGCCGGATCGGCCGCGATGTCTCTGGGAGCACCGAATTGCGCCATGGAGGCCGGACCGCCATCGCGTTTGTCGAAAGGCTCGCCCGATCCGGCGAACGGCTCGATCGTGCCCGACCCGGAGATCCGGCGCACGGTGTCGTTGCCGGAGTCCGCGATGAACAGGTTGTCAGAAGAATCCATCGCAAGGCTTCTCGGGTACAAAAGCCTAGCGTCGACTGCCGGACGACCGTTCCCGAAATTGCCCGGTTCGCCCGTCCCTGCGATCGTTTCGATCATTCCCGACGAGTCAACCTTGCGAATCCTGTAATTGCCAGAGTCAGAAATATACACGTTCCCCGCAGCATCCACCAGCAGTCCGTTGGGACCAGCAAGCTGGGCATCTATCGCCGGTCCACCGTCCCCCGAGTAGCCGCGCTCGCCCGTTCCGGCAATTGTCCTGATCGTGCCCGTGGGGTCAATCTTGCGCACGCGCTGGTTGAAGCTATCAGCAACATAGACGTTGCCCGCTGTGTCCGCCGCGACAGCTCTCGGGTAATACAGCCGGGCCTTGGCTGCCGAGCCGTCCCCTTCAAAGCCGCCTCGCTGTCCCGCTACACCGGCGATGGTTGTGACATTTCCACGAACGTCGATCCGCCGCACAAGGTGATTGCGGACATGTGCTTCGGCCACCACGATGTTTCCAAACAAGTCCAGCGCCAAACCGTCTGGATTAAATAGCGGGCCGCTCGTGCTGATCGTGGAAATTCTTCCCAAAACGTCGATCTTGCGCACTACGTCGTTTCCGTAATCAGCCACGAAGATCTCGCCGAGCCAGTTGACTCCGATTCCCCTCGGAGAGTCGAATTCGGCCTGTGTGGCCGGCCCCCCGTCACCCGCGTAGCCTTCCTCCCCTGTTCCGGCAATCGTCGTGATGATGCCTGACGTATCGATCTTGCGCACACGGTTGTTGGAGGCTTCCGTCACGTACGCGTTGCCAGCGGAATCGAGTGCTACGGCGTGGGGATTGAAGAGTCTTGCCTCGGTCGCCGGAACTCCCTCGGCGACATCAACCGTTCCCGCGACCGTTCGAATGGTGTACTTGGCCAGCCTCCACTGCGCTCCGGTCCATTCCAGAAGGTACTCCTGGCCATCCTCGACATGGCGATAGCCGTTCGCCGCAACCCGATCGCCGATGTGCCAGACGCCGTCCTCGCCGGCCATCAGGGTGACGGTCTTCCCTCCTTGCAGCTCGACCGTCTGTTGGTGGGGAACGTACGTTGCCACGATGGCTCCGCTTGTCGTCTGTTCCAATGCGTAGCGGTTCCCATTGGTGGCAAACGCTTCCGTGCCATGCGCGAGCGGGGCGCCATTCCACCGCACCGACCCGGTCTGCGTGATAGTGAGCGTAACGGAGTCGCCGCTGGTGCCCAACGGCACTGCAAGACTCGACAGTTTGGCTGTCGGACTGAGAATGCGAACTCGGTTCCCAAAGAACTCGCCGACGTAGAGATTGCCGTCGGAGTCCACCGCAATATAGCCCGGCCTGTCCAGTGAGGCATCGATAGCCAAGCCCATGTTTCCAGTGGAGAGTTGCTCGCCCGTGCCAGCGATTGTGTCGATGATGCCCGCAGCGTCGATCTTGCGGAGCCAGCCTGGCCAGTATTCAGATAGAAAGAGATTCCCTGCAGAATCTAATGCAATACCTCCGGGAGTTTCCAGTCCAGCGTCGATCGCTGGGCCCCTGTCCCCTGAGTGCCGGCGGCGACCGGCACCTGCAATGGTGGTGATCCGGCCTGTCGGTGAGATCTTTCGTATCCGGCCTTCGTTGATGTCGGCAAGATAGATGTTGCCCAGTGCGTCCGTCTCTAGATCGCTGACGAAGTTGAGTTGCGCGGCGGTAGCAGCGCCGCCATCCCCGCTACCCCCCCTGGATCCCGTTCCCGCGATGGTGGTGATCGTGCCGTCGAGGCTGACCTTGCGCACGCGATGGCCTCTCGAATCACTGATCAAGACATTGCCCTCTGCATCTACAACCACTGCCACGGGCCAGTTGAGTTGCGCCTCAACCGCGGGGCCGCCATCCCCTTGTGAGCCCGCCACGCCCGTGCCGGCCACCGTACTGATCGTCCCCATGGCATCGATCTTGCGCACTCGATTTCCAGCACTCTCAGCGATATAGAGATTGCCACTGGAATCCAGAGCGACAGCGGTCGGACCGAAAAGTTGCGCGTCCACCGCCGGCCCGCCATCCCCGGCGGAGGCTCGCTCGCCGGTACCCGCGATCGTGGTAATAATTCCGGCTTGATCGATTTGGCGCACCCTCCCGTTGTTGGTGTCAGCGACATAGACGTTGCCTGCGACATCTATGGCGATTCCCCCTGGATTGTGGAAGCGCGCTTGAAGCGCCGGTCCGCCATCGCCATGAAATCCCTCTTCGCCGGTGCCCGCGAAGGCGTCGATGACGTAGGCCGTCTCTGTGACGGCCCCGGCGGGAAGCAGCGGTTCGCCGTTCGCGTCGAGCGGTAGTGTTATGGCCTCTTGCGCTACTGCTGAAGCCCCGACTAGCAAGACCAGGCAAGCTGGCAGCCCCAGCTGAAATAGAGCTCGGACGGATACCCGCAAGCGTTGCTTGCGGCTGCAGCCGCTAGCAGCACGAGCGCCCGCGAGCCTAGAGTCCAAGCAGCAATGACCGCGCGGGGATAGACGACGGTACTTGGCTGCAGTCCGCCGGACTGGGCTTGTCCGTGGCATTGAGCACGTTCTGTTCATGCTGGCTGTAGTGGACGTGTAGAAACGAATCGTCGTTTCATCGGATAGATCAGGGGCCGCCTTGGGGATTGGCCACTGCACCACTGAGCGACAAGGCAGTCTCGGCAGAAGATGCTCCAGAATTCTGCCTCCCCGACGCCTTCAAGGCACTGGCTCCAAGACATGGATACGTCGATTCGAAGAGTCCGCTACCCAGATGTTCCCGTGGAGGTCTAGCGCAATTCGGGCGAACCGCCCCAGGATTACTCCGCCCGCCGGCTCCCCGTTTCCTACGAGCCGGGCCACTCCCCCACCCGCGACTGTGCTGCCTGAGCCGTCCGGAGCGAACTTCAAGACCGACCCTTGATAGAAGACAAACACGTTCCCGAACTCGTCAACGTCGAATCCGGTTGGAAGGCGAGGCACTTCCGTAGCCGCCAGTGGCTCGATGACAGGCTCGGGGGAAGTCGTGTCAATTCTACCGACTCTACCGTTGGCGCTAGAACGGTTGCCCCGATCAATGACGTAAAGGTTGTCGTTTGCACCCATTGCCAACCCAAAAGGGAACACCAACCTCGCCTGAGACGCGGGGGCTATTCCCCCGGCCTGCCAACGATAGTCGGACTGCGAGTCGCCGGTGGAGTACACGTAGCCATACTCTGCGGAGCGGTCAAGAACACCCGTGCCCGCGAATGTTGTGATCATGCCAGACGCGTCAATCTTTCGCACGCGATGGTTCGAAAAGTCGGCAACGTAGACGTTGCCCACGGAATCGGCAGTAATCGATCGGGGGAAGTTCAGTTGGGCCGCGACCGCTGGACCACCGTCCCCCGAAAACCCTTGCACGCCTGTTCCAGCGATCGTCGTGATTGTTCCCCCAGAATCGACCCTTCTCACGCGGTCGCCAAGATTCCCGCCGACGTAGAGGTTTCCGGCAGCGTCCAACGCCAACGCCAAAGGACTCTGCAGTTCCGCCGCCATGGCCGGACCGCCGTCCCCGGAGTAGCCGTAGTCTCCCGTGCCAGCGATAGCTGCGATCATGCCGTTGGGATCAATCCTGCGAACTTGATTCCGATCAAGCACGTACACATTGCCCAGTGCATCGGCCACGATGTCCTGCGGGTACCCGAACTTCGATAGGGAAGCCGGGCCGCCGTCGCGCTTGTCAAACGGCTCGCCCGTTCCCGCTATCCGCGTAATCGTGCCGGTCGGAGAAATCCACCGTACCGTATGGTTTCCGGAATCGGCGACGAATAAACCGCCGGAACCATCGATGGCGAGGCCTCTCGGCAGCGCTAGACCTGCCTCGACTGCCGGACCGCCATCCCCAGAATTGCCCGCTTCCTCCATCCCGGCGATCGTCTCGATCACTCCTGACGGATCGACCCTGCGAACTCTGTGGTTACTGGAATCGGCAACATACACGTTCCCCGCGGAATCCACGAGCACTCCGCTGGGGAACAAGAGTTGGGCATCTACCGCCGGCCCACCGTCACCCGAGTAGCCGCGCTCTCCCGTCCCGGCGATCGTCTGAATCGCGCCTGTGGGGTCAATCTTGCGCACGCGGTGGTTATACGCATCGGCCACGTAGACGTTGCCCGACGGGTCTGTCGCGACCCCTCTGGGGTAATAGAGCCGAGCCGCAGCCGCCGAGCCACCCCCTTCAAAGCTGCCTCGCTGCCCTGGGATTCCAGCGATGGTCGTGACGTTTCCGCGGACATCGATCCTCCTCACGAGGTGATTTCGGACATGCGATTCGGCCACTACGACGTTTCCGAATAGGTCGAGCGTCAGGCCATACGGACGAAATAGCCGGCGAGTGGTACGGATCGTCGAAATCCTTCCCGTAACGTCGATCTTGCGCACAACATAATTTCCGTAATCCGCCACAAAGATCTCGCCGAGCCAGTTGACTCCGATTCCCCTCGGCTGGTCGAACTCCGCTTCGGAAGCGGGACCGCCGTCCCCTGCGTAGCCGCGCTCTCCCGTCCCGGCGATTGTCGTGATGATTCCTGACGTGTCGATCTTCCGTATGCGGTGGTTGGATCTGTCTGAGACATACAAGTTGCCGGATGAATCGAACGCTACCGCGGACGGACTGAATAGTCTTGCCTGTGTCGCTGCCACTCCGTCCACGACGTCTACGGTTCCCGCGATCGTTCGAATTGTGTACTTGGCCAGCCTCCACTGCGCTCCGGTCCATTCCAAGAGGTACTCCTTGCCGCCCTCAACATGGCGATAGCCGTTAGTTGCAACCTCGTCTCCGATCCTCCACGCGCCGTCCTCGCCGACCGTCAGGGTGACAGTCTTGCCTGCTTGCAACTCGACAGTCTGCGTGTTGGGGACGTACGTAGCCACGACCTCCCCGCTCTCGGCTTGTCCGAACGCGAAACGATTGCCGTTGCTGGCCACGACTTCCAGGCCGTGTACGAGAGGCGAGCCATCCAGCTTCAATGACCCGTCTTTCTCGACCGAGACAGCAACGGAGTCCCCACTGGTGCCCAACGGCACGGAGAAACGCGAACGTTCGGCTGTCCGGCTCAGAACGCGAATCCGGTCTGCATAGTTCTCTGAGACATAGAGCCTGCCGTCAGAGCCTGCGGCGACGTTACGGGGGCGGTCGAGAGCTGCGTCGGTGGCCAATCCCATGTCTCCTGTGGAACCTTGTTCCCCAGTACCTGCGATCGTCGTGATGGTGCCCGCGGGGTCGATCTTGCGGAGCCGACCGACCCAGAATTCGGTCAGAAAGAGGTTGCCTGCCGAATCCAGTGCCAGGCCTCCCGGGGTTGCAATCCGCGCCTCGACAGCAGGGACACCGTCTCCTGAACGGCCACCGAACCTCGTGCCTGCGATCGTGGCAATCGTGCCGTCCGGTGCGATCCTGCGTATTCGGGCCTCGTTCATGTCAGACACATAGACATTGCCCGAACCGTCCACCGCCAAACCGCTTATGAAGTTGAACTGGGCGGAAGTGGCCGGTCCGCCGTCGCCCGCGCCGCCCTTTATGCCAGTGCCGGCGATTGTGGTAATCGTGCCCGCCGTGTCGATCTTGCGTACTCGATAGCCGCTGTACTCGCCGACGAAAACGTTGCCGTCCGCATCCACAGCGACCGCGTTGGGCCGATTGAGTTGCGCCTCAGTCGCCGGCCCTCCATCCCCTTCCGAACCCTCTGCTCCGGTGCCAGCCAAGGTGCTGATCGTGCCTGCCGCATCGATCTTACGGACCCGATTCCCACCCCCCTCAGTGACATAGATGTTGCCGCCCGCGTCCACTGCGACATCGTTCGGGATGAAGAGTTGCGCGGCGGTTGCGAGCCCACCGTCTCCCGCCGAGCCCTGGCGGCCGTTGCCTGCGAACGTCGTAATGTTGCCCGACGGATCGATCCGACGGACTCGACCGTTGTTCGAGTCGGCCACATAGACGTTGCCCGCTGCATCTACTGCTATGCCTCGCGGGGTGTGGAACCGCGCTTCAGTCGCGAGTCCCCCATCGCCATGAAATCCCTCTTCGCCGGTACCCGCGAAGGCGTCAATTACGTAGGCCGTCTCTGTGACGGCCCCGACGGGAAGCAGCGGTCTGCCGTTCGCGTCGAGCGGTAGCGTAATGACTTCTTGCGCCGCTCCCGATGCCCCGCAGAGCAAGGCTACGCAAGCCGCGAGTCCTAGGCGAGCGACGGCGCGGACAGCTGCTGACCAGCATTCTCTTCGGCTGGCGCGGCGTGAAGCACGAGCGTCCCGTGCCATCGCTTCCGGGCGGGCGGGCTCCGACAGGGCTCGACCAAAGGACTCGGGAAGAGAGCCCTGGAGTGGCCTGGGCGGCAATTGCGAACGCATCCGCCCATGCTACAACGATCAAGAAATCAAGGACTCCGGAGGGACCACCACGCCTGCTAAGCGCGGCACGCAGGACGCTAGCTGGCCGAATCCGCGTACCGCATCAAATGGCGCTACCAGCCGGAAGTTCTCGTGCCCCGCCTCGCCCATGTTGCCGTGCGCACTATTCCGCGGCCTGTCCTCCTGTAAACTCTGGCTGGAACGGCTGCCTCATCAGGATTTGCAACTCCGATCCGCCGTTTACGGCAGGCGAGCGCGTGGTAGACTCCGGTCACGGATCATCTGGATGATCGCTGTCTGGGGTGGGCCGGGCATTCGAAGTGGCTAGACGATGAAACCGACTATACGATTGCTAGCGGGCTTCCTTGTGGTCAGTGCATTGGCCTCCGCGCAAGAAGCGGGCGAGACGGTCGAGGATTCCGGCTTCGTTATCAGAACCGAGTCGAACCTCGTTGTGGTTCCGCTGCACGTCTATCGGAAGAAGTCGTCCGTCAACGGCTTGGGGAAAGAGTCGTTCGAGCTCTATGAAGATGGCGTGAAGCAGAACATCGCGTTCGTCGAAGGGCCGGCCGGCGAGGGTGAGCCGGTCGGCGCCGGTCGTACGGTGCCGACGGAGATCATCTTTCTGATCGATTTCAGTCACAGCGTCATGATGAAGGACTTGCTGGATTTCACCAGCATCCGCGAGACCCTGTTGGAAGGGCTCCGCAAGGACGTTCTGATCTCCGTCTACGGTTTCGCGGGCTCGCTCAAACGCTTCACCGGGCCGACCCGCGATTTCCGAAAGTTGAATCGGGCGATCGAGCTGACCTACGAGTCGCAAGCGGGCGGAAGCCGGATCTACGAGGCGATCATTCAGACCGCGCGTGACGCTTCAAGCCGCGGCGGCAACGCTTCGCGGATGATGCTTGTGTTCTCGGACGGGTTCAGTACGACCAAGCTGGACCCCGACGTCGTCGTCCAGGTCGCAAACGCCTATGGGATCCCTCTCTACCCGGTCATTCTGGGACACGACCAAATTCGGGACAAACTCAACCGAGCCGGATCTCGCCGCAGCAACAGGGGCATCGGGCCGTCACGCAATCCGGGCCGTGCGTCTGGCGGGCAATCTGCGTTGCGGCAGCAAGAACTGCGCCAGGCGGTCTTTGCCGAAATCGGTCCCAAGACCGGCGGCCAGAGTTTCGACCCAATGGTGCTGAATAACATGGTGATGCGCAAGATCTTGCGCTCTCTCGCCGATCTCGCAGCTACGGAGTACATCGTGGGCTACTACCCGAGCTCCGTGGACGAGGAGCTGAGCCCGCATCAAGTCCAAGTGCGCCTCGTCGATGAGAAGATTGGCAGGCTCTTCGGCGGGCAGCGCACCATTGTGCACTAAGCTGGCTCGGCGTATTGCGGCGCGGCAAACCAGGTGAGAGGTCCCGGAACGCTTGCCACTGGGCTCGAAGAAACGACCGCAAGTGGTACGCGTCGGGGCGCTATGAGTGGCGTAGAACCACCGTTCGACTATGAGCTCGAGCCGGGCTCGCCGACTCGCGGTGCTTAACTCCGCTCGCGGTACTCACCGCCCTGGGCCTAACGTCTCGAAGCGCTCTTTTGACAGACTGCCCGCCCGATCTGCTGGAGTCCCCGGAACCGACTCGCCAGCCCGGTCGGTATAGGCAGTCAGTGCGCAACGTGTGCGACCATCTCTCTGTGGCGTCAAAGCGGTGTTTTCCGGACCTGAATCCACTGGGAGATTCTGAGATGAGCAACAGCACAGATACCCGAAAGCCTGCGATTAGCAGCCTCCGACCGCTGCTAGTAATGCTCTTGCTGGGCTGCTTCGCTGGTGCCGCCTACGCCGAATCGGCATTCAAGATCACATTTTCTGCGCAGCGGCGCACCCACGGTAGGATCTGGAACGGCGGCGTGGACGATGCTGAGCGCCTGCGCAGCATGCTTGGCTGGCATCTTCACGATGACGACCGCCTGCGGCCGCCCAACCGCTGGGACATCATGACCCAGTCCGTGGGCGGCGACGTGGCCGCCCCGGGCTTGATTCTCTCGCTCAACGGACCCGAGAGCGTGCCATTCCGCTTCTTCACGCGCCAAGGCGACACGACGTTCGTGCCGTCCGACCTGCCCTACGGAGCGCCGCACTTCCCGCCAGATCTCGGCGACGACATTGCCATCGAACGGGTGCCGGACCCGCTGATGGTCTCGTCCAGTGAGTCGGAAGACGACGACCCCGCCCTGTTGCGTACCAAGTCCGGCGAGTACTGGCTGGCGTGGGTGTCGTATCGGACGTTGCGCCGAGAGGGCGACTACTTGGATGGCGCCGATCAGGTCCTCGTCTCGCGCAGCACGGACGGGCGCATTTGGTCCAAGCCGGAATCCGTCACGGCACCAGGGGATCACTTCCGGGTCGCGTTGGCGGAGGACGGCCAAGGCCGGGTCTGGTGTGTGTACGGGCTTCAGGAGGAGCTAGGCACCGGGAACTTCGATATCTTCGCCAAGAGCTGGGAAGGCGACGCATGGGCGGCGCCGGTCCGCCTGAGCGAGGATCCGCGGCCCGATGCGTTTCACGACGTGGCTACGGCACCCGACGGGAGCTTTTTCGTGGTGTGGGCCGGGTATCGGGACTCGCCCTCCGGCGGCCCGCCCCAGAGCGACATCATGCTGCGCCGCTTCGACGGCGACTCGTGGGGCGAAGTATCGAATCTGACCCAATCCGATCAAGACGATTGGGAGCCGGCGGTAGCCGTTGACACAGCGGGGAACGCTTGGGTGGCGTGGGATTCGTACCGCGAGATGGGTTTCGATCTGCTGATGCGCAAGGTTGCCGACGACGGCATGGGCGAGACAGTCACGGTCTCCGCCACTCCATTCGCGGAAATGAAGGCCGATGTGGCGGTCGACGCGGCCGGCCGTGTATGGGTCGCATGGGAAGAAGGGGCTCCGAACTGGGGCAAGGACTATGGCTATGAGAATCCCAAGCACCGCATCAACCTCAAGCAGGGCTCGCGACTGTACGACCCGCGCGCCGGCCGCCGCCCGCAGGTTGCGGTCTTTGCGGACGGCAAGTGGAGCCAGCCGAGTCAGGACGTCACCGGGGCCACGCCCGGGTATCTGAACCCGGCTCTGTTCCAAAACCCGAGATTGGCGGTCGATGGCTCTGGCAAGGTGTGGGTGCTGCTGCGGCACCAGTGGCGTGGAGCCGGTCGCTGGGGCGGCCATTTCTTCGACTTCTACGCCACGACTTGGAGTGGCGAAGCTTGGATCGCTCCTGTCTTGCTCTCGGGCAGCACCAGCCGCCAGGACACGGTCGTCAGCACGGCCGCGGGGGACGGCGCTTCGCTCGTAGCGGCGGTGGTCGGCGATGGCCGCCGCATGCCGGTTGGGCTGCCGCGCCGACATGACGTAGCGGTGATGCAAATCGATGGCGCAAGGGTGCCGGCCGCAGGCGACGCGGTAGAGCTCGAGCCGTTCGAACCAAGCGCTGCGCCGGGCTACCGGCCGACCCATGCGGACGAGAGCGGGGACATCGCGCGCATTCGGGGCCATCGCGTCGAGATTGACGGCAGGACGTGGAAGGTCGTCCGGGGCGACTTGCACCGCCACACCGAGATTTCGATGGACGGGGCTGTGGACGGCTCGTTGTACGACGCCTACCGCTACGCGCTGAATGCGGCGCAATTGGATTTCCTTGGCGTCAGCGACCACAATTACGGCCAATGGCTGGATACGGACGAGCCCGAGTATCCGCAGTCCGACAACGAGTTCCAATTCTGGCGGACGCAGAAGTCGGCCGATCTCTTCTATGTGCCCGGACGCTTCACTCCGCTCTACGGCTACGAGCGCACTCCGAACTTCCCGCTAGGCCATCGCAACGTCTTTCATGCCCAGCGTGGCGTGTTCAGCCTCCGCGTGCCGCGCCTGCACGTGCGAGAGCGTCCCGAACTGCTCGATTCGGATCCGCTGAATTTGTGGGCCTACTTGCGCCGTACCGGCGGGATCGGCATTCCGCACACGCCAGCCACGACGATGGGAACGAACTGGATGCGCCGCAACGACGACGTGATCCCGGTGACGGAGATCTATCAGGGTGACCGGAACTCATACGAGACACAGGGCGGCCCTCGGGCAGCCTTGCCCAGCTCGCCGGGGCCGGGCCGGGCCGGAGCGGCACCCCACCAGCAGGGCTTGGTCCAGAATGCCCTGGGCGTGGGCTACCGCATGGGGTTCATCGCCTCCAGCGACCACTACTCCACGCACATCTCTTACGCGAACTTGATCGTTCCTGACGGCGTGACGACTCGGGAGGATCTGTTGGACGCGTTTCGCAAGCGGAGGACGTATGCTTCGACCGACAACATTGCTGTCGACTTCCATGCTGCCGGAAAGCACCAGGGGTCGGTCATTGCCGCGCCGCAGTCGCCCGTCTTCAATGTCCGGGTGCGCGGCACCGGACCGATCTTGAGCGTCGAGGTTGTCAAGAACAACAAGGCGGTCTACACGCACAAGGGGCAGGGCAGCAGCGAGGTGGAGTTCGAGTACAAGGATGCGGACTTCAGCGACACCTCGATGGGGCCGACTGTGACGATCACGGACTGGTCCCGCCCCGAGACCGGCATTCGACCGAGACCGAACCCCCACGAGAGTTTCTACTACCTGCGCGTCATCCAGAGCTTCAGCGAGGAAGAGCCGAGGCGGGAAGGGGAGGTGGCGTGGTCGTCCCCGATCTTTGTAGAGACTGAGTAGCGCGGCACGCCAGCGTCACGCTGGCTTCGGGCTCTCCGCGGCGAGGCCTGCCACGAGCGCCTTCTTCTGCACCTTTCCCATCGCGTTGCGCGGAAGCGCGTCCACGAACACCACGCGCTTGGGAGACTTGTAGGCGGCCAGGGACGCCCGGCTGTGTCGGACCAGTTCTTCGGCGGTCGGGGAAGAATCCCCCCGGACCACGAACGCTGTTACGGCCTCGCCCCATTCCGCGTCGGGAACGCCCGCCACGGCGCACTGCAGGACGCCGGGGTGTCGGGCAAGCACGTGTTCGACCTCTGTCGGGTACACGTTGAAGCCGCCGGTGATGATCAAGTCCGTCATGCGCCCCTTGAGCTCGAAGCGTCCCCGCGAGTCGCGGAGCCCCAGGTCGCCGGTCCGGAACCAGCCGTCGTCGGTGAACGACCTGCTGGTCTTGCCGGGATCGTTCCAGTAGCCTGAGAACAGGTGCGGCCCCCGGGTCTGCAACTCCCCCACCTCGCCTTGCTCGCAGGGCTTGCCAGTGGCCTCGTTGACGATGCGCATCTCCACGCCCGGCAGCGGAACTCCCACTTGGCCTGGCACGCGCGCTCCGTCAACGGGGTTGGACAGCATGATGCCGGTCTCGGTCATCCCGTAACGTTCGACCACGCGGTGCCCAAAGCGCTCCTCGATTGCCTCGAAGACTTCGACGGGCAGGCGGTCCGAGCCGGAGGTCAGCAGTCGCATGTGCCCCAAGTCGAGCTTGCGGTCGCCCAGCGACGCCAGCAGGCGGCGGTACATGGTTGGGACCGCCATGAACACGGTGCAGTCCTTCGCGCCGAGGTCGCACAACGCCGTGCTCGCGTCGAACGATGGACGCACGACAGCGCTCGCGCCCGCGTGCAGCGCTCCGTGTAAGGCCACCAACAGCCCGTGCACGTGAAACATCGGCAGCACGTGCAGCAGAACGTCGTCCGCGGACCATTGCCAGGCCTCGCCCAGCATGTCGATGTTTGCTGTCAAGCTGCCATGCGACATCAGCGCTCCCTTGGGGCGCCCGGTCGTTCCGCTTGTATAGAGCATCAGTGCAGGAGACTTATAAGAAAGTTTAACTTTGTCAAAGGGAGTGGTCGCGGACGGCAGAGACCCTTGGAAGGTATCTTGGTCTACGGCCACGATACGAGTGGGCGAATCGACTGCTAGCGCGCCGGGGCCCGCCTGTCCGGGGTGCCGCCGCGCCGTGACCAGCACTCTTGCCTGGGAGTCCTCCAGCAGGTACTCCAGTTCGGGGGCCGAATAGGCTGGATTGAGCGGTATGGACACGGCGCCCATGCTGCATGCCGCAAGGTGCAACTCGATCGCGGCCAAGCTCTTCGGCAAGCAGACGGCCACGCGGTCCCCCGGGGTGGCGCCCTGCTCAGCCAGCCAGGCGGCGGTCGCCATGACGCGGTGCCACAGCGCGTCGTAGCTGATTCTCTCCGCGCCGCCCTCGCTGCGAAACTCTATCGCCGTCTTCGGCCCGTGCTTCAGGCAGTTGCGACGCAAGCGCTCAAGGAATAGCATTCGTGTAGGCCTCTGCCGGTCGTGATTTGGCCAGCGCGCTGCCCCCGTATCTCCCCACCAAGTAGCCCGTGGTTACGGCTTGGCCCAGTAGAGAAAGCCGTCCTCGGCTCCAACTAAGAGTTCCCTCCTACCATCGCCGTTCCAGTCGACGGTGGTCGGGCTCGACGTGTGCCCGGCCAGCTTGGTCTCGGAGAGCGGTCCCATGTCAACTAAGCGGGTCTTGCCATAGTCGGTTTCCAAGTTACGCATCCAACTCGCGCTCGTGCTGTTCACGATGATGTCCAGCTTGCCGTCTTCGTCCCAGTCCACCACGTCGATCTTGCGGCGGCCGCTCTTGCCGGCCCAGTCGGAGTTCAACCTGAGGGGGCCCGGCTGGTCGTTTACGGCCCGGTGCTGCCGGTCGTAGTCGGACGCCGGCTGGGATTCGAAGATCCGCTGGCCGGCCAGCAGTACGGCATGGCCGTCATGGAGGACGCGGCGAAACCATGCCAGATAGCCCTCGTGATCGAGCATCACGAGATCCATCAGGCCATCCGCGTTCCAGTCGACCGGAACGGGCCGCGTGCGCCACTGGCTGACGAGTTCGCGCTCGCCCGGGTTCCACCAGTTCCAAGCCGGCTTGGGCGGAGCGGCCTGCCAGTTCACGCGCACGGGGCGCTCGCCTTCGAAGCGAGGGCCGTGCGGGCTGCCGACGTTGCGGTACCAGACGACGCGGCCCCAAATCGAGTTCGCCAGAATGTCCAACAGCCCATCTCCGTCCCAGTCGGCGACGCCGATCGTGGTGTAGCCCCACTTCGCCTCGCACGGTCCTTGGATGGACCCGTTCGGTCCGGCTTGAATGCGAATGGTCTTTCCGGCGGCCCGCAGCAGTGCCGGTTCTGCGAAGCGCGGCGGGTATCCCCCCAAGTTCTCAATCCAGCCGATATAGCCTGCGGTGTTGCCAGCGACGATGTCCTCGTCACCATCGGAATCGATATCCACCCCTTGCGGCGTGACCAGCGCGCCGAACTTGACGAACTCGGCGCGTTGGCGAAAATACCGCGGCTGGGCGAACACCGGCATGCCCTCCTCGAGTCGGCCGGTGTGCTCGACGAATGCGACCCGGCCATCTTCGTCCCCGACGATCAAGTCGACATCGCCGTCACCATCCCAATCCACCGAGGTTGGCGTGATCATCTGCAGGTCCATCGCGAGCGGTTCGCCTCCGCTGCGCAGGCGGCGGCCCTTGGCCAACCGCGGCTGTTCCCGCGTGCCGACGTTTTCGAAGTAGGTAAATCCGTCCAGGAATTCCCCGCAGAGCAAGTCGAGGTCGCCGTCTGAGTCGAAATCCGCTAGGTTGGGGCTCGGCATGCCGAATACATCGACGTCGAGCCCTGCTGCTGTGAGTCGGCGAGGGTCGCTGAACGTGCCGTCCGCTTCGCGCAGGGCGAGGTAGACGTAGCCGTGCAACGGGCCGTTGGTCCACGTGCCGGAGCGGTCGAATGCGTCGTCCCAACCGTAGTCGCCCCAGTCGCCCACTCCGATGACTAGGTCGAGGTCGCCGTCTCCCTCCCAGTCGGCCAGCTTCCACTGTTTCGCGCGCAGCCTGCCGCTGGAAGCGTAGACTCGCTCCGTGTTGATGTCCAGTTCCACAGGGTTGGAGTAGGCGTCTTCGCGGAAAGTCGCGTGCGTTTCGCCGGGCGTGGCGATCAGAGCGGGGTGGCCGGAGTTATGGGAGACCTGCGCATTGGTGCGGTATTCGCCGATGCGCACACCTGGCAGAAATATCGGCATTGCTGGATTGCTGCCTGGCGGGGCTGGATTCTCGAAGAAGTACGTCCCCTGATAGGGCAAGCCGCCGCTCGAGACGACCAGATCTAGGTCGCCGTCCTGGTCGTAGTCCAGAGGGAGTGGCCATGCCCATAAACCAACTCCCAGGTCCACTTCGAGTTGCGCGTCGTTATAGCGAACGCGCTCTAGTTCCGCTGCGGGGAGTTGCACAGAAAGTGAGACAGCGAGAAGTCCCCAGATCCAGCGCATCTTGTTACTGTGGCACCATGTCAGCGGGGGCGCAAGACTCCCAGTCGGTCGCACCGTGATGGTGCCGCCGTAAAGGGGCACCGTCAGATGGTCAATCCCTAGGTAGCTGCAGCCCGCTTCGACGTATGCGAGTAGAATTCGAAGTTGGGGGCAGCGAGTTGAGCAGCCGGTCGATCCAAGCCGCACATCAGGAAATCGTCGACGAGTTCGAATTCCTGGATGACTGGATGGACCGCTACCAGCACATCATCGATCTCGGGCGCAGACTCCCGGAATTCCCGCCGGAGTTTCAGACCGACGAGTACAAGGTCAAGGGCTGCCAAGCACAGGTCTGGCTCCGCTCGGAGCGTCGCGATGGCTTGCTGCACTTCCAAGCCATCAGCGATGCTGCGATTGTCTGCGGCTTGGTCGCGATCTTGCTCAGAGCGTACTCCGGATTCGAGCCCAAGACTATCTTGGACGCCGGCCACCGCTTCATCGACGAAATCGGATTTACCGAGCACCTCAGCCCGACGCGGGGCAATGGACTGCATGCCATGCTGCGCGCAATCCGGCAGCATGCGGCCAATGCAGCAGTGCCTTCTAAAACGAAATCGGGGATCAATGAGGCTTCCGAGGGGAAGGGGGGCACACGACACCGGTCGTGAGCTCAAACTTCGCAGATCACAACGGTGCAGAGGCGGCGTAGCGGGGACGTCAGCCAGATCTAGAGTTCCGCGGGAAGCCCGCGACCATCCGCTGAAGCCACGAGGCGGTGTTTGCATGTCCGGCAGCGAGCAGCCGGTGATGATCGGAGGTTCCTAGTCGGAAGTCAAACGGTAACCGGCTGTTTGGCAGGGTGTCCAAGTGCGATGAGTATCGGCTACCCGTACTCGATTTGATAACTCAGTGAAGTACCAAGACCGATGCGATCCGATCTGGGTTCCGGAATTGTAGGAGGTGACACGTTCACTGCGTTGCCGGAGGCGAAACTGTTAGGCGGCACCAGACTAGGTGGGATTCGTCGTCTGCTGAACAAGTAGACTCGACCGACCAAGAATGCCGTCAATACCCGCTAACAGCAGTTCCAGTTTAGCCTGGGGGAGCTTGCCGGCTCGATCCACGAGGATACTCCTGTCGATAGCAACGACCTGAGACACATTCGCAACCGAGTCCTGCGGAAGGCCTGTGACGCGTGACATGAGGCGAACATTGCCCGGCGCGTCTGCCCAGCGAAGATTGCTTGTCATTGGGACGCAGACAACCGTTCCGATCCGGCTTCGATTGAGGTCGTCACACTGCACGACAACGACCGGTCTGCGATACCCTGGGCCGGCACCTCTTGGCGCTGCCAAATCAGCCCACCAGACCTCCCCCTGAGCAATTACCACTCGGATCGCTCCAGCGCTCTACGGCCCGCAGTCCGGATGAAGTCATCGGGTTCCGTGTTGAGATTCGCGCAGACACGATTCATCGCCTCGGTCACCTCATCCGACGCGTGACGCGCAATGTACTCGCCCAGTGCCGCCGAGAACACCTTGCTGCGGGAACAACCTTGCTGCTGCCTAAACCGCTCGACGCTCTCGAACAGTTGGTTCGGAATCGAAACGGCCACTTTCATACCAAGAGTATAACCAACCGTAGGGTTCGAGTCGTCAGGCATGGCGACAGAATTGGACCGGTTGGGTCGTCAGGGGTGTGATGGTGAGCAGCCCGGGAGCCACTTTTCGCGACGATGCACACGTCCTGAGGCGAGATCAATGCCGCGCCGCTGACGGCGGCCTGAGCGGGGCCACTTCCCTCAGGTCGGCTTGAGTGCAGACGCTACGCGCCTCGCGCAACTTGCTGAACCCTGCCTTCCTCGGATCTATTCGAGCGTCGATGGGGCCTCTGGACGAATGTCTGATCTGCCTTGCAAAGCATCGATGTCCGGACGGGGGCCGGCACAGGTCATCTGAGAATCGTGATCTTGAGGTCGACCGCAGCGTGACGCAGGCGTCTGTCGAGCGACGCAATCGGCAGTCCGCGTCGCAAAGCGACCTCGAGGTAGGCCGCGTCATATACCGAGAGGTGATGCGCCCGTGCTAACGCGAGAACGACGCCCTCGTTGTGCGCTTGGTCGACGGAAATACGCATTTGGTAGAGGTCCGCCAGAGTTGCCGCCGTATCAGCGACACGCAGTCGTCCACGGCGCTCGTTCATCACCAAGGCGTTCCGCAATTCGTACCACCAAATGCCCGGAACGACCGCCCCGTATTGGTTCACATGATGCATGGCTTGTTCGGCGACTGGCTCTGTCTCGTCCCCAAGACACCAAGAGAGAACGACGGAATTGTCCAGTACGATGGCGCTCAAAACCGATGCCCCTCGTGCACGGTATCGAGCAATTCAGACAACGGTGCCCGATTCAAATGCTTGCGCCGCTCGAGTATGCGTTGTGCCGCCTGCCGACTGCGACTTACTGCGTCGTCCTCCACAGGCACCATTCGAGCCACTGGACGACCCCGGCGAGTAATGGTCACAGTCTCTCCACCTGCAACCCTGTCAAGAAGACGGGCTAGATGGGTCTTGGCTTCGTACGCCCCTACGGTGTCCATAATTTAACTCCCCATGAACTAGTCTAGCAGACTAGTCTATTCAATTGCCGGCCTTTGCCATCCAGTCAGACCCCGCACTAGCTGCAGTTCCTCCTGATCTAGAGTCATTTCTCATCGAACGGTGCCACTGCCTAGACCACGTGGGCTTTACTGGGCGCCACAGACTCTTCTAGTTCGACCAACTCCCTCACCGGCTCGATGCGACCGGCCACCAGGAATGTCACCGCGACTGCCGCGGGCGTGAGCAGGGCCACGCCCAGCAGCACGGTAGCGTAGCTGTCGGTTGCATCGAGCACCAAGCCGATCGCCGCGTTCGTCAGCACGATTCCCGCGCTGCCCCCCGTGCCGGAAAACCCGAACGCCGTGCCGACGTGCGTTGCCGGGAAGAAGTCACTTGGGAGGCTGAGGAAGTTGACTGACGCGACTTTGAAGCCGAGCGCGCCAATGCAGATGCTGACCATCGCCAGGGAGGTGTTGGGTGCGTAGGCCGCCCCTAGGCCTGCAGTCGCGGCGATGCCCGCAACGCTCAGGACGGTCTTTCGCGCCCGATTGACCGACCAACCGCGTGCGATCAGCCACGCTGTGATGCCCGAGCCACTCAAGTCGCCGAAACCGGAGGCAACGAACGGCAGCCAAGCCACGAGCCCGATCCCGGCGAGGTCCAAGCCGCGCTCGCGGGCTAGGTACTCGGGTATCCAGTACGAATAGAAGCCCCAAGCGCCGGCACTGACGAAACGACCCAGGAAGCCAGCCCATGCTTGGCGGTAGCGGATCACGCGCAGCCACGAGACTTGCTGGTCCTTGTTGATCTTGGAGGCAGCGGCGTGCTTGGTGGACTTGCGGGTTGCCGTGAGCCAGAGGGGTAGCAGGCCGAAGCCCATTAGCCCGGTGACGATGAAGGCTGCCCGCCAGCCCCACGTAACGGCCAACCAGCCGACGATGGGCACCGCCAACGCCGAACCAAGGCTGCTTCCGAAGTTAACGATCCCTACTCCCAGGGAACGCAGCGGGCCGAGCACTTCGTGCGCGACGGTCTTCATCCCGGCAGGCCAGACCCCGCCTTGGCCAACGGCTAGGAGAAACCGGCAGAGTGCCAGTGAGCGGAAGCCAGCTGCCGCCCCATGCAGCGCCCCGGCGAAGGACCACCAAATGACGTAAAGCGACAGCGCCTTGCGGAAGCCCAGCAGGTCGGCCAGCCGACCGCCCACGCTGTACATGATCATGTATGTGACCATGAAGCAGTTCACCACCAAGGCGTACTCGCTGTTGGTCATGCCGAATTCGTCCCGCAGGGTCGGCGCGAGCACGGAGATCGCGATGCGGTCGATGTAGCTGGTCGTCGTGATGGCTAGCAGGATCGCGAGCAGCGTCCATGGGGTGCGGGGGCGGGATGCACCGGTACTTGCGGGCGGGGCCGGAGGCATTGCGGGGCAGGCGCGACGGCAGCCGCCCGCCGAGAGGCAATCCATCATAGTTGAAATTCCCGGCTCCGGGCAGTCAGACTACGTAGCTTGAGCCCGCGCGAAGATCGACCCGGCGCGCTGCACGGGATCAAGGTCATTGACCTGGCCGGAACGGTCGCGACCGGCTACTGCGGCAAGCTTTTCGCCGATCTCGGGGCAGACGTGCTGTTGGTCGAGCCCCCGGAGGGCTGTCCGACCCGTCGGCTGCCGCCATTCGCGCCGGGCATCCCCGCTCCGGAGGCGAGCGGGATGCACGCCTACTTGAGCGCCAACAAGCGCAGCGTGGTCTGTCCCGACGAAGCGGCCTTGCTGGAGCTCGCCTCGGGTGCCGCGTTGGTCATAGATGACCGCCCGGGCCGCGAGCGCCCGCTGACACTGGACGAGTTGGAGAGCTGTTCGGCAGACGGGGTGCTCCTCTCGATCACGTGGTTCGGACAGACCGGACCGTACCGTGCCTTTGCCGGAAGCGATGGTGTGTGCCAGGCCCTCACGAGCCAGATCGATTGGCTGGGAGACCCGGATGGCCCGCCGGTGATTCCTGGCGGATACCAAGCCCAGATGATCGCGGGCATGACGGCTTTCGTCGCGTCGATGGGACAGATCTTGGCGCGCGAGCTGGGCAATGTCTCCGGCCCAGGTCACTTGGACGTTTCGGTCCTCGAGTCGAATCTGTGCTTTTCGGAGATCGAAGCCTTGCGAGGCTTTGCCGGCAAGCCCACGCGCGAGCGCTTGGGGGTGAACCGATTCCGCGCGACGTATCCCCTTGGCATCTATCCATGTCGCGATGGCTGGCTCGGTGTGACCGTGCTGACGCCATCGCAGTGGAACGCGTTCTGCGAGCTGCTCGGCTTCGAGGACCTCGCCGCGGTCGAGCGCTACCAGCAGAGCTTGGAGCGCCTCCAAGATGCAGACAAGCTGGATCCGCGCATCCAAGGCCGGGTCGCTCGGGAATCGGCCGCCGACCTGGCCAAGCGCGGGCAGGCGCTGCGCGTGCCGCTGACGATCGTCCCGACCATGGATCAGATCTTCGATGTCGACCAGTTCGTAGAGCGCGGGGTGTTTGCCGATGTCACTCACCCGGACTTGGGCACGCTGCGCCTGCCGGTGAGTCCGTTTCGTCTGTATGCGATGCCGGCCGCCCAGGGTGGCGCTGTCGCTCGGTTAGGTGCCGATACTGAAGCCGCTTTGGGGCAAGCGGGGTGCGCGTCATGAGTCGGCCGACGTTCTTGCGGGGCTTTCGCATCATCGACCTCTCGATGGGATGGGCCGGGCCTCTGGCAAGCCGGCACTTGGCTGACATGGGTGCCCAGGTCATCAAGGTCGAGTCGTGTGTGAGGTTCGACTGGTTTCGGGGCTGGGAGTCCAGCCAGCGCTGGATCGATGACAACGAAGCGGAGAAACACGAGCCGTTCAACGCACTGAACCGCAACAAGTTCGGCGTCACGCTCGATCTCTCCAAGCGGCGCGGCCGCGACCTGTTGCTACGCTTGGTCGCAGTCTCAGACGCCGTCATCGAGAACTTTGCCGGCGAAGTGCTGCCGAAGCTCAACCTAGGCTTCGAGGTATTCAAGGCCGTCAAGCCGGAGATTGTCATGGTCTCGATGCCGGGTTTTGGCAGCACCGGGCCGTGGAAGGAGTATCGGGCCTATGGCTCGACGACCGAACAGGCGGCCGGCCTCCCCCATCTGACGGGTCGTCCCGAGCACCCTCCGACGATGGTGCATATCGCGCTGGGCGATGCCGTGGCGGGCTTGAACGGCGCCTCCGCCATGCTGGTGGCGCTCCGCCACCTCAAGCGCACAGGGGAGGGGCAGTTCGTCGACTTATCGCACTCGGAGTGCCTTTTGCCTCTTGCGGCGCACGGCATTGCCGAGCAGTCCTTGACCGGTGCGTCCCCTCCGAGACTGGGCAATCGCTCCCGGCATTGCGCACCGCATGGCGTCTACCCGTGCGAAGACGGCCGCTGGCTCGTGATCCAAGTGCAGAGGGAGGATCAGTGGCGGGCTTTGCAAGGCGTCCTTGGAGGCGATGTCGCAGGTTTCGGCGACCTGGCCGATCGCTTGGCGCGGTCCGACGAGCTCGACGCGGCGATCGCCGCGTGGTGTGCCCGCCGACCCGCGGCCGACGCCATGGACTCGCTGCAGGCTGCTGGCGTGCCTGCCGCAGCGGTAGCCGCTTCCAAGGAGCTCATGGCGAACCCACACCTGCGAGCCCGCCACTTCTGGAAGATCCTGGACCGGGCATACATCGGCGAGCATCCCAACGGTGTCGCGCCGTACCGGCTCCAAGACGGCCCTCTTGAAATTGAATGGCCTGCCCCGACCTTGGGCCAGCACAACCGCGAGATCCTAGGGGGGGTGTTGGGGTTGTCGGACGGAGAGTTGGCCGAGCTCGAGCGGGACGGCATTATTGGCAACCGTCCGCGCTTGCCAGGCTCAGTGGGCGAATGAAGCCCCTGGTCTCCAATCGCGGTGAGATCGCGGCCCGAGTTGCGCTCCCAGCAACCGCTCTCGACACCTAAGCGGTCGCAGGCTGCTCAGGGGATGCTGGCCGAGCTCTGCAAGTACGCAAGGAGGACTGCGCCGGGCTCCAAACCGGCAAGGATCGGCTTCGAGCCTGAGCCAGCAACTGAATCGCAGCTCCGCGACCGCGGCCTCGTATGGCCGCGACCTTCCGTGCTCCACTCGCTATTCGGCGCTTCTTGGTAGGAACCTCCGCCCTTGTCACCTTCCCGCTGCGGCACGGCCGCACGGATAGTCCGACTGCTGCCATTCGTGGGGCCAATCCAACTGGCGCACCCACCCGATCCGTGGCGCTCGAGACCAATCGCGAACAAACGCGGGACTTGTCCGAATCGTCCAAGGGAATGGTCCCATTCCCGCCGCAACCGCTGCCGCCCGATCTGAACAAGGGGGAGTATCCGCGCCCCGATCTGGCCCGGACGAGCGAGTGACCGTTCTGCCTAACTCACGGCGAAACCTCCGAATCGGGAGCAGCGCAGTCGGACTGGACAGCGCCTCAGCACCAAACGCATCGGCTGGTTTCGCGTCTCAGACTTGCCGCGCGCTCGGATTGGCGCCACGCGGCGCTGATGTGGTCACGCATCCTGGAAGGGCAGCAGTTGGCGGGGCGGTCGCCGAGTCTTCAGCTTCGTTCTCCCAACCACCGGATTCAAGACATTCGCGAACGCCGGGCCCGCAGCAACAAGCCGGACATTGAATCGTTCTGAATCCTTCCCAGTGTCGAGTCGCGTGCGCCCCTGACTTCACTCCTCGTGGAGGACTCCACCCAAGCGGAACAGGTTGGACAGGTCCTCCTTGTCCAAGCGAGACTCCAAGTCCATGGAAACATCATCGACCGCTTCGTCGAACAGACGTTGCTTGCCTTCCAGGATCTCGTCGATGCGCTCCTCGATCGTCCCGACGCAAGAATACTTGAACACGTTCACCTTCATTGACTGGCCGATGCGGTGGCTTCGGTCCGCCGACTGACGCTCTGCCGCTGGATTCCACCAGCGGTCCATATAGAAGACTTACGATGCTTCTTGCAGGTTCAAGCCCACTCCCCCAACCCGCAGCGAGAGCACCAACACCTTGTGGGGATCCTCCCGCTTGAACCTGTCGATCACTTCCAATCTCTCTTCTTGGGGCGTAATCCCGGTGATTGCGAGCGGATTGAACTTTGCGAGCCGTCGGACGATGGCCGCAACGCCAAACCTTTCGTCGACGTATTGAGAGAACACGAGTGCTTTGTGACCTTGGGCCGTGAGTTCTCCGAGCCTTGCTTCGATATCGTCCAGTTTGGCGGACCGCCCCGACTTCGGATCGGCATTGCAGATCTGCTTTAGCCTCGTCAGAAGGGCGATCAGATGGTGGACACGAATATCGCGGCCCAGCCTCTCGAGGTACACGATGCCCTCGCGCTCGGCCCTCGCGTAGCTGCTCTGTTGCTCGGACTGGAGGCGAATGGACAACTTGGTCGTCTGCTTCGCGGGCAACTCCTGAAGCACTTCGCTCTTCTTGCGACGAAGTTGCAGCTGGCGATGACGGACAGCCAATTCTTTGCCCGGCCAGAATCGCCTTGGTTCGCCCGAGTCATCGTGATCGACGAACTCCATGATCGCTGCGAGGTCATCGGCGCTGTTCTCCAGAGGAGTGCCTGTGAGCGCCCAAGAACGCTCCCGGCGTAAGTGCTTCAGAGCGCCACTGGTATGGTTGCGATTCTTGATCCGTTGGGCTTCGTCTGCGACAACCAAGCCCCATGTCCGTCGCCAAACCTGCGATTGGGAGTCCCTTTCGAATTCGGCGCGGAGCGTGTCGTAGCTGGCAAGAAAGACCTCGGCCTCGATCGACCAAAGCCAATCGCGGTCCGATGCCGGACCTCTGACGATCACAGCGCGGACCTCTGGGGCCCACTTGCGGATCTCTCGTCGCCATTGCTCCAAGATGCTGGCGGGAGCGACGATCAGGCCGTCTCTCACGGCCTTGCGCAGCAAGAGCACGCGTAGCGCTGCAATGGCTTGGAGGGTCTTGCCAAGGCCCATGTCGTCCGCCAGCAGTAGTCGGCGGTTGGCGACCAAAGCACGCACCCCATCGATCTGGAACGGCAGCAACTCACCTGGCCAATCGAGCTCGGTGGCTTGACAGCGCGCCTCGTTCGGGGCCGCGAGCAGTTCGCGCAGCCGATCGACTAAAGGCGGCGTGGCACGGTTTGCGGCACCCATTCCACGCAGAGGATCGAGCAGGCCGGGGCCCGTGGCCAAGTCGACTGCGATGGCCACGCCTGCACTGGCTGTCCATTCGCGCAATGCGCGGTCCGAATCGAGTACATCCATTGCTTTGGCGACTCGATCTAGGGGTTCCAAGGGATCCGCCCTTGACAATGCAGTGTCGATAAGGCTCTTCGCCTGCGAGGCCTGTGCCGAGTTCGCCGCGCTGCGGCCCGGGCGGAGAGCCGATGGTTCGCTAGACACCCAAGTGTAGGTCGTGCGGGCTGCATTCCGGAAAGCCGCGGCGAACGGCAGTCCCCCTTCCAAGCCACACTCTCTGATCGCACTGATGGCCCCGGTATCGGAGGCGATCAGGACGGTCGGGGTGGGTGCTGCCGACCGAAAGACTGACCGCAAGCAGGCCAGTTGAATCCGGCGCCCTAGTTCCGCAGCGGAGATGCGCGAAGTCTGCCTTCGGTCAGCGCGGGAGAAGCAGAAGCCGAGCGGTTCACCCTCGGCCGTGGTTTGAAATAGCGCCGCGGCGCAGCCTTGGCTGTCTGCTCGGCAATGAAGCCAACCTATGGCTGCTGGCGGGCGACCTGTTGCCGAACGCTCCAAGTGGACAGGCACTTGAGGAAGCCCTCACCGGTGGGATGCCGCAGAATCCGCCGAGGAGAATCCAGCCTAATCGCCGGCTTCCGCGCCAACGTCCGATTGCTCGTCGTAGCGAACGTGGTGAACCTCGCTCTCGATTTCTGGTCGCGAGTCCGGAAACAACCTCTTCAAGTCCCATTCGTTGATCGCGGCCCGCACCTTGTAGCGCATGCGATTCTGCGCAGACACGCTGCCTGCCACCGGGTGGTGCTCAGGAGCCTCCCATCCGTACGCTTCGCTATACAGCTCGCGCAATGTCTCGATGGCCGCGCGGACCTCTTCATCAGCCGGACTTTGCAACTGCATGCAGCGACTCCCGAGAGCGTCCATGCCATTGATTGCGTCGCTGACGATGGATTCGAAGCGAGGCCTCGCTTGCAGCTTGGGGGGTGCATTCTCGGCGTCGTTCTTGCCATGACTGCTGATGACCGTAGTGTGGAAGTCTGGTGTTACTGTTCCGACGGTGACAAGTCCCGGATGGTTGGAGATATCGAGCCACCTAGACAGTTCGGCATAGGACCGTCCTCGCTGTAGGACGGAATACGAGGCCAGAAGCTCGAGTTCGTCGAGTAGGATCACCCAGCCCGCATAGCCGGCCCCCTTGATCATCTCCACGAGAAAGCGCAACCGCTGGGGAGGGAGCTCGGCAGCCTTCGGAGTGCGAACACCTATGTACTTCCGTTCCCCGATCTCCCGCAAGCCCGCCTTGATGAGGGCCACCCTGATCCGATCACCCGCCCAGAACCCCTCGATCCAGCTCTTGAGTTCGGGATCCCTGGACCTGATATAGGCCATCAAGCTCGCTTCGAAAACTCCGTGCAGGTCCCCCTTGAAAGTCGACCGCGCAACCGATGCCACGAAATCGGCGAATCTGTCAGTGCTCTGTTTCTCGGCCAGCTCGAGCTCTTCGACCAAGCGCCCCGTCCGCTGTGGCACGGTTGCGTTGTCAACCGCGGCCTTTAACACCTTGTTTAGGTCGTAGAACGGCGTCTCTTTGCTAACGGCCACACTGCTACAGACGAAGCCCTCGTCTAGAGCGATGTGCTCCAGATGCGCCAGCAGGTGCGACTTGCCGACGCCGAAATCTCCAGCAACGAGCATTCCATCGGCGGATCTTCCGTCCTTGGTGTCGCCGAGGGTCTCCCGAAACCGGTCCTCGATCGCCTGCTGGTTGCAGCCGAGCTGTCGGACCGCATCACTGTTGGGCACGCCATTGCGGAGGGCCTCGATGGCGCGTCGCCTAGCGAGCGCTCCGTCCTCATTCGGCGCCATTCCGAAGACTCCCGTTAAGCCTGACCAGAGACGCGACCGGGTTGGCGAGCCGCTTGTCCCGGACGTCCTCGAGCAGTCTGTGATTCAGGGCATCGTACAGGCCCATGCTGCGAGTGCCGCGTGGGGCCGGGGACTCGCCGAACTGCTCGCTTGTGGTGACGACGATCATTGTCGCCTCAATGCGATCGATGTCATCGATGAACTCGCGAAGCATCTGGAAGTGGTCGACCACCATGCCTCGCGTGTAGTAGCGCAGTCCATCCTTTGGATTTCGCGCCAAGGTCACACGGGAATTGTCCACGAGCAGGACGGTCCCGGAGTACCCGGCAAGGCGGACCCACTTGGCCGTCGATTCGATGAAGTGCCTCGCTGTCGTGCGGTCGATCCGAGTGTAGATCAAGTAATCGCGCACAGTGCCTATGCGGGCACCAGTCAGCCACCCAACCAAGGGGTGATCCGGCCCGCCCTCGTCCGAACACAGCTTCGCCATTGCGGCGCGGAAATCCCGCATCATGCCGGGGTTCCGGTACACACGATCCTGGATCGCCGGCCGGAGATCCTGATGAACGGATCGCGAGTCCACGCCGTTGCGCTCTGCAATCGCCTCGAAAATGCTTTCGTCGTCGGCGGGATCAATGCCGTCCACGCGGTAGCGCCGCTCCTCCGCGATATTCAGCACGACGGCGCGCGTTAAGCGCGGCCACTCGATCTGCATCGCCATGCTGAGGTAAATCTCTTGCGGCATGTGAACGCGCACCTGTGCCGCATCGACCTTGAGCACGAGGAACTTCGCGCCACTGCACAGCGCTTCCACCTTCTCGATGACTTGGGGCCTGAGTTCGTCGGAAGCCACCGCGAATTTGATCGACGAGCCGCCACTGAGAATATAGTCACCTAGGTACTCCTTGTCGAGCACGTCAAGCCAATCGTCGAGCTGGGTGGTCTTCGGCATCAAGAAGCCTCCACGAACTGGATTCCGTAGTACTTGGACTCGTATCCATCAGGGCCGACGAACGAGAAATAGTCCTTCGTGGCGCGAGTGCCGCTGGAGCCCGAGAAGATGATTTCGGGGCCCTTGCCCTTCTTGGCCCGCTTGGGTCCGGTAGAGTCCAGCACGTACAGGTCCCGGGCGAAATCCGTCTTGGTGTAGCTTCTCGAAGCGCCGGGGAGAGCGGTGAGGTGCTTGTAGATTCGGCTCAGCGCCATGGTTGGCATCGAACCGGTCTCGAGCAAACGCTTCTTCTGGTCCCGCAGGATGTCTTCGTAGATGAGATACAGGCTGTCGAGAAAGCGCTCCGGCCTGTATTGACCGACCTTTGCTTGTTCGGCTCGCAGCCGGCTGATGACATGGGAAGGTCGCACTGTGCGGATTTTCTTCTGATTGACAATCAGCGAACGGTCAGGCCCGACGCGAATGACTGTCGGATAAGAGATCAGCGCCCCGTCCCTCTCATGGATGCCCAAGCCATCCGCGGCGGCAGCCTCCCGCAGTTCAGCGGAATAGCGGTTCGCGAAGGAGGGCTGCTCCTCCGTGGGTGCCACGGGCCACTCAACGGCGCAGGAAATGGCCTGCTCTAGGGTGGCAACCGCTTGCCTGAGCGCGTCTATGGTCTTGTCGAGGTCCGCTGGACAGCGACCGATGGCGGCAATGTCGCCGACAAGCGCTGCCTTTCTGGCCTTTCTCGCGCTCTTGGCCACGTCAGAAGCCGACTTCACGGCTGTTTCAGCCGCTCGAGTGGCTTCCCCGAGTACCTGTTCGAAACGGGTCACGGATTCGTCCATTGGCCTCCGAGTCTACCACGGCTGAATCATCACCGATCTCGCCCCTCCAAGGCCCAGGATACTTGACCAACGCCACCGCCGCGCCGCCCCGTGCGACCTCGCCAGACAAGCCCGAGGCGCGGGCCCTGAGGCGGCGACCATGCGTTGATGTGCCGATGCGAGGGCTCGCGCATGTCTAGGTTTCCTTGATCAGGGCAAGCAACTCCTCAGCCGACATCTTGCCGCTCATGTTGGTCCCGGCCAAGAGGCTGTCTGCTAGGTCCCGCTTGGAGGCGTGGAGCTCCACGATCTTTTCCTCGATGGTGTCTCTCATGACCAGCCGGTAGATCGTAACGGGCTTGGTCTGGCCGATGCGGTGAGCACGATCCGAGGCTTGGTCCTCCACTGCTGGATTCCACCAGGGATCCAGGTGAATCACGTAATCTGCGGCCGTGAGGTTGAGTCCGTGGCCGCCAGCGCGCAGGCTGATCAAGAACAGGTTCCCGGCCCCTGCCTGGAACGCATCCACTTCGCGCTTGCGCTCCCGCGCTGCCATGGCTCCGTCAAGGCGGCGGTGGCTCACGCCCTGTTTGTCGAGATGGGACTGCACGATGTCCAGATGGCTCGTGAACTGACTGAAGACCAGGGCCCTGTGACCATTGTCAATCAGCTCTGCGGCGGTCTCGGAGAATCTTGCAAGCTTGGACCCGGGGATATCGGTCTCAGGCAAGACGAGTCGGGGATGGCAGCACGCGCGGCGGAGTTTCATGATCTCCGCCAGAATCTGGACATGACTGCTCCCAGACTCGGCGCCCGTGCGCTCGAGGTGCTCCACGGCGCTCTGCCTGACCGCCTCGTAGAGTGCCTTTTCCTCTCGCGTCATCTCGACCCGCTGGGTGATTTCGGTCTTCTCTGGCAGCTCATGCAGGACCTCGGCCTTGGTGCGCCGCAATATGAACGGCCCGATCAACCTCTTCAACCGATTCCTTGCGTCGCTGCTACCCTGCACTTCGACGGGCTTGGCAAAATCCTTGCTGAAATCCTCTACCGAACCCAGCAGGCCCGGGTTGATGAAGCGGAATAGGTTCCAGAGTTCGCCCAGACGATTCTCAATTGGCGTCGCGGTCGTGATCATGCGAAAGTCACTGTGCAGGCGCATCGCGGCGCGAGAACGCAGCGTCTGGCGATTCTTGATGGCTTGCGCCTCGTCAAGGACAACCGTTTCCCACTTCACCGCCGCCAATCCGTCAGACTCTTGGTGCAGCAGTCCGTAGCTGCATACGACCAGATCGAACGGCTTGATGCTCCGCAGGATCGCGCGGCGGTCGCCGGGCCCGAATTCGATCGGCTTGAGAGATGGAGCGAATCTCTGGGCCTCTTCGATCCAGTTGGGGCACACAGAGGTCGGCGCGACGACAAGCGCCGGCCCGTTGTGTGCCCGCGACACGGCTACGGCCAGCGCTTGAACGGTCTTGCCCAAGCCCATGTCGTCGGCCAAGCAGGCACCAGTGCCCCAGGCGGCCAGCCGCGCCGCCCATCGAAAGCCCTCGGCTTGGTACTCGCGCAATTCCGCCCGCAACGCGGAAGGAACGGCGGGATCCAACAGCTGCGCTTGGCGGATTCGTGCGACACGTTCTGCCCACTGGTCGTCAGCTTCGACCGACCCAGCGTCGTCGAACAGAGCATCGATAGCGTGGGCCCTCGCAGGAGGCGTGCGCAACGGTCCGCGATTCCCCTCGGCGAAGATCGCCAAGTCCTCGAGCTGGCGCCGAAACCTCTCTGTCAGGGCGACAAACCCGTTGTCGCCGAGAGGGACGAACCGTGTCGAAGAAGTCCGCACGTGCTCTAGCAGATCCCGCAGGCCCAGCACGAGTCCTTCGTCCAACTCAACGGTGCCATCGATCTCGAACCACTCTTGCGCCTTCCGAACCTTCACCGTGAGGCGGTCTGTGGAGAGTCGTTGGTGCAATCGGATCGGCTCGCCTTTGGGCCAAGCAACGACCACTTGGTCTCCCAGCGCCTGCAGCTGCTCGAGCAGCTCGAGAGTGCGGTAGAGGTCGTCAACAATCCAAGCCAACCCGTCCCAAAGCTCCGCACCAAGAGCCGGACAAGCCGCCTTCAAAGCCTCGAACCGCCGGCTCTCTTCCTCGAAGCTGCGCTGCGCCTTGATTCGCTGACCACCGACCATCGCAAAGATCACGCGTCCTCCCTTGCCGGGGCGGAAGTGGTGCCCGTCGCTTGCGAGGGGCACTACGAAAGGCTCTGCTCGCACGCCTTCGTCGTGTGGTGTCAAATGGATCTGAGGGGTCGAGTCGGCCTCTGCCCAATCCGCCTCGAGATCGTCTCCGCCAAAGTCGGAATGCACGGTCACGAGGCGGCTCGCTGCGGACACTGCGCGGGTGACCGCTTGCATTGATTCTGCGGGCACGACCAGCCCATCTTTGCCAAGCAGGTTGATGATCTGCCGGTGCTTCTTGCGGAATAGACACACGACGACGCGGTTCCGCGACGGCGCAGTTGCGATTATGTTGCCGCTGTCAGGCGGCTCGGGGACCAGCTTCACTCGAACGGAATCCCCCTCGGACGTGACTCGCAGTTGAGGCTCATCCTTCACAACCTCCACGCGGATGCCCGGGCTGTCGAATCGAAACACCAGCGGATGGCCTACCAGCGCCTCGGCCGCCTTGTCGACCCGCAATCTGTACAGAATAGGGTCGTGGCGTCTGAACTGCTGCCGTTCGATCGCGGCGCAAATCACCGAGTCATGGACTGATACGGAATCCCGCCGGGCGCCGGAGTACAGCAGCTCCAGCGACACCGACTTGCCCTTGGACCATCGCCCCGACTTGCCCAAGGTCTGCTCGAAGGGGTCGATTTGAAGGGAACCTTTGACCACCTGCACCCGCCAAGTCATGCGCGATTCCCCCGAGGCGTGCCCGTCCGCTGTTGTGGCGGAGTTGCTGAAGCGCTCGAGCGCCAAGAGGCTCTGCTCCCATGGGGCCTTGTCAAAGGCTGTGTCAAACAACGGAGCGAGACCGCCCGCCGCTCCATCCTCTGAAGGCTGCTGGGACGGGCTGCGGCCATCGCTGATCCGATCCAAAACACGGTTGAGTTCCGACGCTGCCCATGCATACCCGTTGTTCTGGGCCGAGTGAGCCAACTCGCCGATCCTGATGATCGCTGCCTTGGCTTCGCGTTCGTCCACCCAACAGAGCACGGCGTAGATGAACACCTGGAACAACGGCGGTTGAGCGCCGCACTGCTTCCAGCCGTCACGAAGCGTGCGAATGCGTTCGACGCTGCCCTCCGCCACATGGGCGGCACCACGCAGGGCTTGGTACAGCGGGCTGTACGCGGGGCGTCTTCGCGCCGCTAGGTCGGCGTATCGCCGCGCTTGGCTGTTGCGGGCACGATCTCCGCCTGCGATGAGGGCCAGAACGTAGAAGACCTCGACGACCACTGGTAGCAGAACCTCGCGCTTGCCCGTTGCCTTCCTTGACCGGCGGACAGCGCCCTCGAACTGCGCGAGTGCCGCTTGGCTGTCACCTCGCAGGAATTCCAAGGCCCCTCGGTACAACTGACCCAATGAGGTGTCGTTGCCGCTCAGGAGCTTCTCCGCTTCGTCGACGTTTCCTGCGAGCAAGTCGTGCTCGAGGGCGAGTTCAAAGGCGCAAGCCGGACTGCTTGGCTCATTAGCGATTCGATGCAGCAGGTTGCTCGGCTCGGTGGCCTCGCTCAGTGCCAAGTGTGCGCCTCGGACCAACTGCCCCAACACGGATTCACAGATGGCTGGGTCTCGCGAACATAGCCACTTCCCGTCGAACGGCTGGCCGGCCAAGCGCCGGAAGAAATCGACATCAACGGAACTGAAGTGGCCATTCATGCTCCAACTGGCCATTAGGCGGCCAAAGAGCTCTGCGTCATTCAGATGGAGCGCGATGCGAAGGTGTCCGAGTGCATCCGATTGGTCGAGAAAGTAGCAGGCATTCCGTTTTCGGGCTTTAAGTTGTGGGAATCGCGCCTGTGCCACGTCCAACCAGCGTTGAAGGCGCCCTTCGCCTCCCGCTGATCGGGTGAGTGCGTCGACGATGCTTGGATCGCATTGGATCTGACGAGCCTGCTCGATCAGCAGCCTCTTCCCGATCAGATTGCGAGCGACTACGTTTAGTCCCGCAAACTCGGAACCACCCGCTTGGGGCAGGCGGATCCCAGCTTGCCGCGCGAACTCTTGCGCATCGCGCCGCGACACTGGTTGGTAGACAACCGAGAGCAACTCGAGGAACGACCGCTGGCTGGGAGGCAGCGACTGGAAGGTAGCGAGGAGATCCGCTTGGTATTTGGTCATCGGTGTTCACTGGCGGGAAACCGACCTATGCACAGCACCAACCAATCTATCAATCAACCAGCCGTCGCTGTAGTTTGCGGTGCGACCGAGCGCCGTTGCGCTCCGCCCGCACTTGAGCCCCTCATCATGCTGTCATGATCGCGGTCTGCTCGGCCGAACGCTGAAGACGCAGCACTCTTGTGCTCAACTCACGCCCTCGATCCGCGTCGAGTAGCCCGCCTGTCCGCCAACCCTCGGATCAGGAAACCAGGGAACCAGAACCAGGCACTTTCTGCCAACCAGTGTTCGTAAGGCCGCGAGGTGGGTGGTCTAGGTGCTCGCCTGGTTCGTAGGCCTAGCTCCGCGCCTACATTGCTCGCCCGCCTAGATTCACCATGCCTGCCGTCCGCCGCGTCCGGGCCATTCCAGACGCCAGTCAAGCAGGGATGCAGTGTGGCTGGTCTGGTTGACCTCAGCCGAGTGGCGTTGTGCGAATCGGCCGGTGTCTCCTGCGTCGGCGCGCGCGCTCGCATCTTCGACCCTTGGACGGGATTGGTCGGCCCATCCTCAAGCCGATCCTTGGCAGACATAGGGGGCATTCAGGTCGAATTCAGCGCGCGGTGCGACTGGCTTCTGGACTTGGACTTCCCCCAGTATCGGATCAACAGCAACGGGGGCGCAGAAGGATGAGCCGCACAATGCGTTGCACCGATACAAGTCTGGCGTCATCCTCGATCTCGGCAGTCATTGCGGACGCGGCCTGCGGCCAAGGCCCGTCGCAATCTTGGACGCGGGCCCGGACGAGTTCCGGCGGAAAGGTATCATTGGCAACCGTACGCGCTTGCCCGGAGCCGTTGGTGCATGAAGCTGCTGATTGCAAATCGCGGGGAGATTGCGATTCGCATTGCGCTGGCCGCCGCAGACCTTGGCATCGAATCGGTCGCTGTTTACTCCAAAGACGACGATAGGGCGCTACACATCCGCAAGGCGGACCGTGCATTCGCTCTGGCCGAATCCGGCGCGGGCGCCTATTTGGACGCGACGCAACTGATCGGTGTCGCCGTTGACAGCGGGTGTGACGCGATTCATCCGGGCTACGGCTTCCTTAGCGAAAGCGCTGAATTCGCCAGCGAGTGCCTGGCTGCGGGCCTGACGTTCGTGGGCCCGCCGCCGGAGGCGCTGGCGCTGTTCGGTGACAAGGCCCGAGCTCGGGTGCTAGCTGAGGAACTGGGAGTGCCCGTTGTTCCGGGCGTTTCCGGGCCGACCACGCTTGAGCAGGCGGCGGCATTTTTCGAAGCGCTGCCCGGCGGCTCAACCATGCTCATCAAGGCAGTGGCCGGCGGCGGCGGGCGGGGCATACGGCTTGTCAGCGAGGCGGGAGAGATCGAGAACGCCATGGCGAGGGCCCAGTCGGAGGCTGGCGCGGCATTCGGCGTGCCGGACGTGTTTGTCGAGCGGTTCGTGGCAGGTGCGCGACACGTTGAGACGCAGATAGCCGTTGACCAGGATGGGCGGTTCGCTTGCATCGGCGATCGAGACTGCTCGCTGCAACGTCGCCACCAGAAGCTCGTCGAGGTAGCGCCAGCTCCGGGACTGCCGACCACGGTCCGGAGCGGGATTGCCGACGCTTCAGCCCGGCTCGCCAAAGCTGCCGGCTATCGCAACCTTGGCACGTTCGAGTTCTTGGTCGATGGCGACGAGTATTTCTTCATGGAGGCCAATGCCCGGCTTCAGGTCGAGCATACGGTCACGGAGGAGACCAGCGGCTTGGATCTAGTGCAGATCCAGTTGCGGCTGGCCGAAGGGGACTCCATCCAGTCGGCGGGAATCCGGGGGGCCCATCCCGGCTCCGCGCACAATGCAGCCGTGCAAGCTCGCGTGAACATGGAGACCATGCAAGCCGATGGCTCGACCAAGCCCAGCGCTGGCGTGCTCGAAGCCTTCGACCTGCCTTCGGGGAAGGGCGTTCGCGTTGACACGTCCGGATATGCCGGACATCGCCCGAGTTCGAGCTTTGACCCGTTGTTGGCAAAGGTTGTCGGCCATGCCTCCGAGGGCGGCCTGGAGGCCGCGATGCAGCGCACCGCCCGGGCGCTGAGCGACTTCAGAATCGGTGGAATCGAAACCAATATCGACTTCCTCAAAGCACTGCTTGCACACCCGGATGTTCGCGCTTGGAACGTCCACACGCAGTTCGTCGACGAGCGCATCGAAGAACTGGTGGCCGGGCAGAGAGGGGAAGGACGTTTCTTCCCGGTCCAGCCAAGCGCCGCCCCGCAGAGCGGCATGGCAGGCGCGAAGGTCGATCCGAACGACCCCCTGGCTGTGCTCTCGTACGGCAAGCGCGCTGCGCCTGCGACGCGCGGCAGGCCCGGCGCGGACACTTTGCCGGACGGGGCCAAGCGCCTGCTCGCTCAGATGCAGGGCACCATCGTCAGCGTGGACGCCGAAGCGGGCTCCCCGGTGCGGGCCGACGACGTCGTGCTGGTCATGGAGTCGATGAAAATGGAGCACGAGATCCGTGCCGGCGCGAGCGGGATCTTGCGGGAAGTCACTGTCACGGTCGGAGATACGGTCTATGAAGGCCATCCCTTGGCGGTGATCGAAGAGCGCGAGGTCGATGGTGCTGTCGACCAACACGCGTCCGAAGTCGATCTTGATTCAGTCCGAGCCGATCTAGCCGAGGTTAACGCCCGCCATGGCGCGACGCTGGACGCGGCCCGTCCCGATGCGGTGGAGAAACGCCGCAAGACCGGCCAGCGAACTGCCCGAGAAAACGTAGACGACCTATGCGACGAGGGGACGTTCGTCGAGTACGGGCAGCTGGCGCTCACGCCCGGAACCGGCCTGCCCAGGGACGAGATCGTCCGCAAGTTCCCAACGGACGGCATGATCACGGGGATCGGCAGCGTGAACGGTGCCGATTTCCCCGGGGAAGGCTCAAGGTGCGTGGTGCTGGCCTACGACTACACCGTGCTGGCGGGCACGCAAGGCGTTCTCAACCACGTCAAGACGGATCGCATGCTCGAGCTTGCGGCCAAGTGGCGACGGCCGGTGGTGCTGTTTGCGGAGGGTGGCGGTGGCAGGGCCGGCACGGGTGGCAAGCGCAAGGGAGGTGCCGCGACGACCGCGGCAGGCCAGGGGCGCTCGGATGACATGTATCGGCCTCTCGACACGCCCTCGTTCGCCGCGATGGGCAGCCTGAGCGGGCTGGTGCCGCTGATTGGGATCACTTCGCGCTTCTGCTTCGCCGGCAATGCGTCGCTGCTGGGCTGCTGTGATGTGATCATCGCGACGGAGAACTCCAGCATCGGGATGGGAGGGCCGGCCCTGATCGAGGGCGGCGGCTTGGGCGTGTTTCGCCCCGAAGAGATCGGGCCGATGGAGATCCAAGTGCCAAACGGAGTCGTTGACTTGGCGGTCAAGGATGAGGCGGAAGCGGTCGCAATTGCCAAGCGCTACCTGAGCTACTTCCAAGGATCCTTGGCGGGCTGGACCTGCAAGGACCAGCGACTCCTGCGCCGGGTCATCCCGGAGAACCGCCTGCGAGTCTACAGCATCCGCGAACTGATCGGGATCCTGGCGGACACGGGCTCGGTGCTGGAGTTGCGGCCTGACTTCGGCCTCGGTATGATCACCGCCTTGGCCCGGATCGAGGGCCGGCCCGTGGGGATTCTTGCCAACAACCCAGAGTTCCTTTCTGGCGCGATTGATAGCGATGGCTCGGACAAGGCCGCCCGGTTCATGCAGCTGTGCGACTGTTTCGACCTGCCGCTGATCGTGCTCTGCGACACCCCCGGCATGATGGTCGGGCCGGAGATCGAGCGCACAGCGCTGGTGCGGCATTGCAGCCGAATGTTCGTGACCGGCGCCAATCTCAGCGTGCCGCTGGTCACGATCATTCTGCGCAAGGCATACGGGCTCGGAGCGCAAGCCATGGCGGGCGGGCACACCAAGCGGCCCATGCTGACCGTGGCGTGGCCGACTGCCGAGCATGGCGGCATGGGCCTGGAGGGACAGATGAAGCTCGGATTTCGCAACGAGCTGGCGGCAATTGAGGATCGCCAGGCGCGGGCTGCGAGGTATGCCGAGCTGGTGGCGGCTGCCTACGAGCGCGGCAAGGCGCTCAATGCTGGCGTGGCGTTTGCCTTCGACGACGTGATTGATCCGGCCGACACCCGGCGGTGCATCATGGGAGCTCTCATGTCCGCGCCTGCTCCGGTGCCCCGAGCTGGCAAGAAGCGACCCTACGTGGACACTTGGTAGCGGGCGTCTGACGATGCGGTGCGCGGCCTCTCGCGCCTCGGCGATTCCTACGGAAGCGCCGTGCGCCATCCGTCCCGAAGCTGAGCTATCAGCATGCCGACCAGTGCCGCATTCTCCGGCCGGCCAGCGATATTCACCGTTTCGGACCGAGACTTCTCGAGATCGTAAAGCCCCCGCGCCACCACCGTTCGGTCACGGTCCACCCACTCGGTATAGCGAAATCTCTGCGTGCGCATGCTGTAGCCCATGTGAACCCAGTCTTGGTCCGCCAGATACGGGCGCGGGATCTGGCTGAAGGCCGCCTTCTTCCACGGCCGGTCAGGGGCTTCCAACAGCGGCAGCATCGAGGCCCCCTCCAAGTTTTCGGGAGCGTCGATGCCGCAAGCTGCGCACAGCGTCGGGTACATGTCGACGAGCTCGACGAGCCCGGCACAATTGCTTCCGCCCGAGGCCATTCCCGGGACTCTCAGCATCATCGGGGCGCGGGCGGCGAGCTCGAAATTCGTGGTCTTGGCCCACGTCTGTTGTTCCCCCAGATGCCAGCCGTGGTCGCCGAACAGGATTACAACTGTCCTGTCGGCTAGGCCGAGGCTGTCGAGTTCCCGCAACACGCGGCCAACTTGCGCGTCCATGTAGCTGGTGGCGGCGTAGTAGCCGTGGATCAGTTCGCGGACTTTGGCTGGCGGCACAGGCCCCTCGTCGGGGATGTCCGTGTAGCCGCGCAACTCTTGCGAGCGGGTGAAAGCCACTGCCGGCGTGCCCGCCGGGCGCTGGGCATCTTCAGGCACCGGCAGCGCAGCCGGATCGTACAAGTCGAAGTATTTCCTCGGTGCTGTGAAGGGCAGGTGTGGCTTCTGAAACCCGACAGCTAGGAAGAACCGGTCATCGCGCAAGCGGCGCAGCGCGCCTGCCGCCCGATCTGCCACTTGACCATCTTGCAAGGCATTGTCGGGCACCTCGGGTGCCTGCCAGGAGGCTTTCTTCTTCCACTCCAAGGTCGGAATGTCGGCACCAGACCACGTCCGGTCGGGGCTCTCCCGGCGCATCGCTGCGAAGCGTTCCTGGTCGACGTACTGCATGCCCGCCTGCCGTCCGCCCGCCGGCCACGCCGGCACGCTCCAAGACGGTCGGTCGGCCTTGTTGCCATGCAGGACCTTGCCGATTGCTTGGGTGTAGTAGCCAGACTGCTTGAAGCGCTGCGGCAGCGTGACAAGGTCGGGCATCGTTTCGCGGAAATGCGTGCGGTTACCCCAGACCCTGGTGGTGTCCGGCCTGAGTCCCGTGAGCAAGGATGCTCGCGACGGGCCGCAGACCGCCGATTGGCAGTAGGCGCGCTGGAACACTAGGCTGCTGGAGGCCAGTCGGTCCAAGTTCGGCGCGTGGACGAGGTCGTTGCCGTAGCAGCCCAGCTCGGGCCGCAGGTCGTCCACCGCCAAGAACAGCACGTTGAGGCCGTTGCCGGCGGCCTTGGCTGGTCGTCCGCTCAGGCCGGCTGAGGCGAAAGCGGCCGCAAGGAAGTCGCGACGATCGATCACTGGGATGTCTCCTCTGCGCGGCGCTCCCACGTATATGTCTCGGGATCGAAGATGAAGGCCCCCTTGGTGGCAGCTTGCGGAACGTTCAGCTTGGGCAGCCACTGCGCATGCTGCGTGATCACGGCCGCGCTGGCTGGGTTGCCTGCCAGATTGGTCCACTCCTCGGGGTCCGTTTGATGGTCATAGAGTTCCTCACCGCCGGAAGCGTAGCGGATATAGCGGTAGCGTTCCGAGCGAACCGCGTGGTTGTTGCGGCGGAACGTCATCACCGCCGGGCGTTCCCATTCCGATTCCGGGTCCTCGAGCAGCGGTCGCAGGCTCACTCCTTCAAGGTCGTCCCGCGCCGGCAGACCACAGAGATCTACCAGGGTCGGATACAAGTTGATCAGGCTCACGGGCCGGCTGCACCGCCCGCCCTGTGTAGTGACGCCCGGGGCGATGATCGCCAGCGGCACGCGCGATGATCGCTCCCAGAGCGTGTCCTTCGCAAAGTGGTGCTTCTCGCCGAAGTGATAGCCGTGGTCGGACCAGAACATGACAATCGTGTTCCGCGCGTACGCACTCGCGTCGAGCGCGTCGAGCACGCGGCCGACCAGCGCGTCGGCGTGTCGGATGCCCGCGGTGTAGCTCCGCACCACGTCGTCCATATCGCCGTGCTCTGCGATTAGTTCCAGATCGGCTACGCGGGATGCTGCCAAGTCGCGACCGGCCTCCGGCACGTCATCCAGGTCTCCCGGCTTGTCTAGCGGGACCGGCGCGTCGTCGGGACCCACCGACTCGTACCACGCTCGCGGAGCGTAGAACGGCAGGTGTGGCTGAAACAGGCCGACCGCCAAGAAGAACGGACGGTCGTGATCCCGAGCGAGGAACTCCTCGGCCCAGCGCACCGTGGCGCCGTCGCCCATCTCCATGTCGGTCTTGTCCAGCGGCCCCCAGTCAAAGCTGCTGATGTGGCGGGGGAGGCGATAGGGGACTAGGAAGCCGTCGGTCTTGAGGTCGCTGACAAGGTCGAAGTACTCGTCCCAAGAGTCGGGCGGGTTGAACCCGGGCGTGTGGTGGAAGACCTTGCCGCCGCCAGCTGCGTAGTAGCCGTTTTCCTTGAAGTAGCGCGGCAGCATTGCGACGTCGGGCAGATTCGGCTTCCACCACTCGCTGTTGACGTAGACGCCCGTCGTCGACGGCCGCAAGCCTGAGAGGATCGCGGTGCGGGACGGGTTGCATTTCGGCGCCGGGGCGTGCGCGTTGGTGAATAGCGTCCCTCGCTCGCTGAGCCGGTCGATGTGGGGTGTCTTGGCCGCTTGGTGCCCGAGCGCGCCGACCCAGTCGTTCATGTCGTCGACGCTCAGGAAGAGCACGTTGGGTGGTGCGGGAGGCGGCTCCGAGCATGCTGCCAAGGCCAAGCCAAGTCCAACAATGGCAATTTGAAATCTCAACATGATCCGCAGTCTGTGACCGAGCCGCGCAAGCCGCGGCCGCATCGTGAGTGTACTCAACCTTGGGGTCAACGTTTCGAACCGGTGGTTGGCAACGACATCTTCGACGCGCGCCTGGCGCACGCTGTCTTCCTAGCCCACGTGCCGGTTTCGATAGACGCGATGGCAACGGCTGCAGAGCTCAGGGGGCCTCGCCCGTATCGGGCTCTTGAAAATAGTGCCCATCGCTCGCTCTGGCGCTGTGTTCTAGCCCGCACATCTGCCAGCCGAAGTCGGCGGAATTTGGGCTATTGCGGGGATGGCCGCCCAAGGAGGTGCAGAGAGCCGATTTCGGCAGCCGTGCGGATTGCTATCTCCTTGCAATGGACAGTCAGAGAATCGAAATCGTCCTCGCCACAAGATCTTGCGATGACAGCCCTGACCGAAGCCGGGGCCGATTCCGCGGCGGCGCCTGGTTCTAGGAGCAGTCCTAGAGTCCCATTAACTTTTCGCCAAGTCTCGGCGGCTGCGGCAAGGTGCCGGGCCGTGTCCTTGGAGATCAAGTGTTGCTCGCAGGCGGTCCGAAAGACGGATGCCGCGGTCGGCGCCTCCTGCTCCTCCGCAAGGCTCGGGTGGGCAACTTGCAGCAGTCGGGCGGCGCGCTCGACGTCCCTGAGGCCGCCCGGAGCGTCGTCGAATGAGAGCGAACCGGGGCGGATCTCGCCGGCGGGTCGTTCAGTTTGCATCTCCGGTAGACCATCCCTGAGGGCGCGATCCGCCAGGATTTCGCTCCTCGCCCGCCCGAATCTAGCCGCGACGCCGGGATCGCCGGTCGTGAAGATGCAGCGGGAGCGGGTCAGGCCAAGCCGCTCCGGCGAGTCGCTGCCGCTGTAGCGCTCGACAAAGCCGGCAAGCGAGCGCACGGTGTTCCGGCCCCCGCTCGCTGAAGCCGAAGCAAACAGCATGCTGTCGCGCGAGAGCGTCTGGAGCGCATCACGGAACTTGCGGCAGAGCAAACGGTGGCGTTCCACGGGCTCGCCATCGCAGACGAACTCGACACGCAGTTCCGCGTTCGGAGCAGCTTCCCCGGCAGCCAGGTCCCCGAAGAGCACGGCCGCCACCCCGTCTTCGGCGGGGTGGCTGGCGAAGTTCCTCTCGACGGCAGAAAGGGTTCCGACGATCGAAGCCTCGGCTGCATTGGAAAGCGCCTTTGCCGCTTCCAGCGGGGTCAGGCTGCCGCGCATCGTGTGCACACCAATCTGGAACGCCTTCTCGTTCAACCAGTTCCGTATGACCTCCACCGACTCGCGGACGCCTTCGACGGGGATGTCAGCGATGCGCTCGAGCATCTCTGGCACGCCGAATTCGTGGGTCCAGTAAACGCGTGCCAAGCCGCTACGGGCGATCCGGTCGAACTCAGGATCCGCTTCTAGGCCACTGGGGAGCTCGAGATCCGTGAACTCCTTGAGTCGGAGGCAGTCGAGCAACTCCGGGAATCGGTCGATCCACTTGGCAAGTCGGGGTGTCGAGGAGTGGATCTCGGCGATCGTATTGAAAGCCTCTGGGCGCGCGGCGAAGGCGGCGCTGTCGTAAGCGCTCCAGTCTTGTACCTTCGGATAGAAGCGCGCGCGCCACTCGTCTACGAGCGGATCCATGGTCTCGAACCAGCGCTTGGGCGAGAGCGCCAGGTTGAAGACCTTGGCATAGCCTCCTGGCATGCGAGGTGCCAGATCCTCCCCCTGGTTCTGCAACAGGGGATAGAAGCGCGTGGGCTTGCCGTGGTGGTCGGAATGGCGCTGCGTGTTGTAGTAGAGCCAATTGGAGAACTTCGAAACGGCATTCCAAGAGTGCCAAGGCCGAAACCGCTCGAAGCGACCGCTCGGCAGGTACATGCGCGTCAATCCGTAGTGTTCGACGTAGTCCCCGACGCGAAGCAGGAAGACTGCGAATGAGCACTGGATCAAGAAGACCAAGCTCCCAAGCGCACCGCCCATCCAGTACGCCAGCGCGAACCATCCCACGTTGAACAGCGCATAGCGCCAGAATGGATTCGTGTAGTGCCACATGGACCGACGACGGAGTGCCAGCCGATCGCGCACGGTCCGCCAGGATGCGAGGATGCTGCCTGCCACCGCCCGTGGAAGATACTGCCAGAGTCCCTGCCCCTTGCGAGCCGACATCGGGTCGTGGGGGGTGGCAACTAGGGCGTGATGCACATAGACATGCTCCGATGCGTACTGCGCGCAGCCGATCGAGCCCAGTATGAATTCGCCGACGCGACGTTGCCAAACGGTGCGCTCGTGGACGACCTCGTGGCCCACGACGAGGATGATCGTGGCCACGTTGCCGAGCACGAGCGCCATCACGAGTACCTCCCAAGTCGCGAGGTGACCGACTACGAGAATCTGCCACAGGACGAAGACAAGCGTCGGCGGCCACATCGCCACGCATGTCCACATCGCCACTTGGTACCAGACCAGCCGCTTGTCGAGCCGCTTCGTCGGATCCATGTTCCGCTCTTCGGTGCCGAACAGCTTGTCCAGAAGGTCCGCGAGCAGAAAGAAGACCAGCGGAGTCGCCATCCACCAAGAGCCTCGCATCGCCGCGTTCGCAACGAGCAGGAGAATCACCACAGGCGTGAAATACGGAAGCGCGTGGCGGATCGACGGCTCAACGCTTCCTAGGGTTTCGGCACGGGCGCTGCTGTGGGTTGCTGAGACGTCCGCCATCGCTACCCCCCGTAGGTTTCGTCGTCGGCACCGATCACGAGTGGTCTGTCGATCAGCCAAGCAACGCCTTGGGGACCGCTTGCGCGACCCCATTCGGTTGGCGAGCCCACGCGCCCAGCGTCCCGTCCCGAGAATGCCCTAGTAGTCACGCGTGGTAGGTTCTGAGGTCTCGCTCGGCGTTGTCGTGCCACGTGCAAGGCTTCGGACGCTCATTGTATACCTTGGCCGCTTTCGCCGCCGCCCGATCTAGGCGGCGCATGGTGTTCGACACCGGACGACCGTGCGGTTCCGGGCCAACGATCCGAGGCGAGCGCGCCATGCCGCTGGGCCACTCAGAGGATTTCGGCGGGCGTCGGCCCGGCCTGCTCTGGCGAGCACATCAGCAAAAACACATAAGCCTTGACTTGGTCGACGCGATCCTCCATCGCGACGAGCTTGACGTGGTGAACGCCCCGGACTAACACGAACCGGCCAGCGCTTCCGAACAGCAGCTCGGCGCCGGACGACCAGTTCTCCAGGGCCGCCAGTTTCTCCGGAACGGCAAGCCGTTCCCCGCGCATGCTCTCGATGAACGCTGTCCAATTGCCCGGGGAATCCAGCCAGTACCGTCCTCTCTGCAGCCACGACGTGTCGCGAGCATACAAGCCCAGTCCCAGCTTGGGTCCCAGGCCATCCGATCGAACGTCTAAGTGGACCGCGATCGTGCCGAAGGAGTCGCAGGCCTCTAGGTTCGCGAGCCTGGATTCCAAAGGAGCACGCGACCATGGCCATCCTGCGCGCTGGAGGAACGTCATGACCTCGCTGGAGGTCTTGAATCCCGTAAGGGCGAGGCGAACCCCTCTCGCACGGCCCGGGAAGGCGCCCAGAGACAGGATGCGGGCTTCCGGCTGCAGGGCCAGAAACAGGCGTTCGACTTGGCGCCTTTCGCGGACATCCCAGTCCCAGCCAGTTGCAGCTATCCCGTCGAGTACGACGCCGAGATCCTCCAGTCGCCGACTGCCGTCGCGGCCGTAGAGCGGCTTCTCAGTCGGATAGAGGAACGCCCCTGGGGCGGGATGCAAGCCGTCTCCGCTAGGGTCGATGTCATATTCCAGGACCATCTTTCTTCCGGTGACGCGGTGGAGGCGCGAGCCCTTGCGACCCTTCGCTTCCACGAGCCGGGCAAGTGCAGCGGAGGCTGGGTCCGCATTCTTGCCGCTTCCCAGATCCAGGAAGTGCTTCGCTGACCGGCTGCCCGAGACGACTGATACGCCCAGGTCTGCGTGGGGCTGCTGTTCGTGCAGCGGCAATTCGAACCCAAAGGGGAAGGCCGCCAACGTGGCGGGCAAGTCGCTGGCACGCTCCGACAGGGCTTCCCAGCCCGCTCCTCCGACGAGTGCTGGGGAGATGCGGTGCCGCAACCGTTGCAGCAGATCGCCCAGCGAAGGGGCCTCGCGGAGCAAGCGCTCTTCGGTGTCAACCCATCGCTCTTCGACGTGCATTTTCACTCGGATCCGGTACGCTCGCAACTTCGGCGGATACCGCTCATATGGTCACCGGCGCGGGATTGAGGTCAGCCTCCGCAATGCGTTCCTCGCGCAGACCCATCTCGACAGGCACGTCGAAGAGGCGCCCGGGCGCGAAGCGCTCCCAGAAGTGCCGCAGGCCGGGCACGATGACTCTGGCCACAGGCATGCCGATATCAGGCCTCGTCTGGTCAAGAACCAGGAATTCCATGCCCTTGGCCTCGACCAGCCGCTGACACCGCTCGACGTCTTCCTTGAGATCCGCTGTGTCGGGAGCAGGGTAGTCCGAGGCACTAGTCGCGCGGCAGCGATCGGGGGCAAGCCACGGATTGTCGTCTATCCGCGCGGTCTTCCACCACTCCAGGGACATCGGATCTTCGATTTCCGTGCCGGGCGCCCCGGAGGACTGCATCCAATCTAGGAACTGGTTCATTTCGCAGACAGCGCGCAATGCCGCGATGCGCGGGTCTGCATGTGCCCCTGCCCCGTAGATGATGTTCTCCTCTTCCTTGTCAGTGCGCCGCGAGACTGCCACGAAAGCGGGAATGCCCAGATCGCTGGTTGCGTCCAGTACCCACAACTCGCGGCTGAGCCTTGCATAGTACTCGGGCGCGTCAGCAAGGTAGCTGTCATCGAAACTCGCTAAGTCCACCTTGGGCAGGGCCAGGCGGTTGTACCACCAGATCGCGAAGGCATCGCGCTCTACGAGTTCATAGAAGCCCTGCAGAATGGCCTCCTCTAGAGTGTTGCCGGCAGCGCAGCCATTTGTGTCCGCCTTCAGATCGACCACGCCGCGCAGTTCCGGCGGCGCGGCGTAGAGAATCGACGTTGGCAGATACCGATGCCGCTGCTGCGTAAGCGACCAAACGGGCGTCCAGTCAATCGCAGCGTTCGGGTCCAGGCGCAGAGGCACGTAGTTGAACGGGTGGCCTCGCGCGTTGATCTCCTCGGAGTGATCGAGCTGCCAGTCGCTGAAGAGCTGCACTTCGTTTGGGTGAATCGCTTCCGCATTGTCAGAGCCTCCCAACTCGGAGTAGCTCAGGTGCCGTCGGATCTCGTCGCCGTGGAACGCGCAGCAGTAGCGCTCGATGGCCTCGCACAATGCGCTTGCCTTGGACTGCTGGGAAGTGCTGCCCTTGCCGGCGCTCTTTGCCCGGAGGCTGCGTCGGAGCGTGTTCAGGGCCTTGCTTCTGAGCGCGAAATTGCTTCCGGCCGAATGGACATGCAGCCAGGTGTCCGCCTCGTCCGTCGTGCGCCGCAGCCATGTCACCACCCCGCTTACTGGGCTGATCAGGTGGCGGTACTTCGCAAGCGTCTGCTCGGGGGACAGCGAACGCACTCCGCCACTGTTGCGAACGGCTCTCGGGCTCGGCTGCAAGCGGACCGGCACAGCCGGTCGATCGGAGCGATGCAACGCCTCGTCTCCGCACTCGAAGCACTGCGGGCGACGCTGCGTGGGATGGTGCTCGCATTCTAGGCGGCCGAGGTCCAGCGAGATGGCCTCGCTGTGAAGCGGCGCCCTCTCTCCGAGCACGAGCCACTTGGCGACCTCCACCGCGACGAGTCCGCTCATGAGGTCCAAGACCCCAGGTTCACCCGCGGATGGCACGAACGCGGCATCGGCGCCGCCAAGGTTCCGCAGGAAGTTGTGGACCTCTTGGTGTCCACGCAGCCTATAGGCGAGACAGCTCCAACACGGCCCGCGCTCCGCCGGCCGGAAGATGGGGCCGAATAAGGGATGCAGGCCCTTGGGCGCGGCCAACGTCCACGGCACGCCGGACGCAATGTGGCTTCGATTGACTTCGGCGAGCGCTTCGTCGAGGTAGTCGTCGCAGACAACGATATGTAGGCTCGGATCATCGGTGGCGACTGCCACCCCCATAGCGCCGAGCTGGCGAACCAAGCGACTGTCGCCAGGAGAGACCTCAACGCTCGCTGTCCGCAACCGTTCCTCTGCCCAGCTGGGTGATGCGCCCAATGACGACCAGAATGCAGCCCGTCCATGCTCCATGGCGTATTGACCCGATACGACATATCCCCGCGACGACAGGGCAGCGAGGGCTGTTCGGGCCTGGAATTCCGAATGTTCGCCTGCAAGGGAGGCAGCGATTTCCGCTTGGGATCGTCGCCCGTCAAGCAGCGGCAGCAATGAAACGTAAATCTCCCCGTGGATCAGCGCGTTCCTTGCCTCCGAGACGATGAGAACCTCTCGTGGGCCCATGAGGCGAAACTCGAGATGCGGTGCCAGCACTGGCACTTCGACGAGACCGCGGTCGGCTGGGAGGGTCTTCGTCAAGATTCCATGCTCCGTGCGCGAAGTTGCGGCAGTTCACTGGCCCTAATTCGTCGGCGCGGCGCCGAGTATCCCTTGCGTTCGATGGCGTCAGGCTGCTCGCCGGACACGCCATTGAGACGCTCGCGCCCGAGCGGCGGCGTAATGTCTCCGGAAACGGTGTGGGAGCGCTCTGGATTGCGTGCCACAGGGTTCGGTCTGCGTTGACCAAGTTGGCGCAGAGCGCAGCTCAACGAATCCATTATCTCCGCTGGCCGGCGCAGAGTCCAGCGTTGGGGAACCGCCCCGGCGCGGCGCCCGCTCGTTGTTTTGCCCGGCCTTGATCGCTCCCACTGGCCGCCGGGTGGTCCACCTGTACGGGCAGGCGCCCACTAGGCTCGTGCAGTTTGGCGCGGTGCTTGATCTTGCCGTCGCGCCGCTTCAGCAGTGTGAGAAGATGGGTGGCGTCGCTTGTCATCATGGCTCCTGCCTTGAGGTGTCCTCGGACAGGTTCCAATCCCGGCTAGGAGCTGCGAGCCGGTACCTGACCGGGGTCCCCACACAAACGCCGCCGGGGACCTAGGCTCGTTTGTGAGGCGGCAAGCGGGCACGACCTTCCAAGACCAAGAGGGAGATGTTCGCCGTGGGTCTGGAGAAGCTGCTGAACGAGTCGGCGATACGACTCCGCATCCGCCAAGGATGCGCTTTGGGAAGGTCCGAGGACGGGCGCTCGCTGATCCTAGAGGCCGAGGACGGACGCATTGTTCGTCTGTCAGACTACGTAGCGCACTACGACGCGGCTATCGATGGCATTGCCAGGGGCGCTCCGCTCGCCCAACTCCGCGATTCGGTCCTCGCCTCCGGTGGCGAATGGAATGCCATCGCGTTCATTGAACAGCTGCGGGTGCTGTGTCGCACCGGGTTCGTCGAGTACCCGCTTGTGGAGAATGGCACTGAGTACGCGGTCGTTGTGCCCCAGTGGGCTTCCTTTGTCCCGGCGCTTGCTGCGCGAACGCCGCCGAGTAAGGATCGCCTCCAGCCGTTTGCGTGCGTCCGGCCGTCCGGCAACGCCTGGCTGGTGGAATCGCCACTGTGCGGGGCCCGGCTCGTGGTGGCTGACTTGAGTGCGCTTGACGCGCCTCTCGTCCGGCGAGCTCTCGCCTGCGCCGGGTTTCTGCGCGGAGCGCAGGAGGAGGACGATTCTCGCAAAGACGCACTGAGGCTATGGGAGTTTCACGACCTTCTATTTCACACCCATCAGCGCCGGGGGTGGCATCGCGACATGCTGGGTGCACACTTCCCTTTCGTCGGGGAGATCGATCCTCCGCCAGCGGCGCGCCCGAACTGGCCAGGAGAACGCATCAGGCTCCCCCGCGCTCCTGCCGATTCGGGCAGGGAATCGTTCGCCTCTTTGCTGGAGAGGCGTCGCTCGGTGCGTCGGTTCGACGACAGCCGTCCCATCTCGGTGCAGGAGCTGGGAACGCTGCTCGATCGGTCGGCCCGCACGCGGTCGGCCCGTGTTGTCCCGGTCGCCAGTCCTTCCGGCCGGTCAGCCCTGTTTGAGATCACCAAACGCCCGTATCCCAGCGCGGGCGCGTGCCACGAGCTCGAGATCTACCCGGTGGTCGCCCGGTGTGTCGATCTGGCGCGCGGCGTGTACCACTACGATGCTTCTCATCACGCGCTGGTTCGCATCCCTGCCAGCGATTCCGATGTATCCCGGGTCGTTGCGGACGCGAAGCGGGCGTCGGGCGAGGAGGCTAATCCTCAGGTCATTCTGACTATCGCGGCGAGATTCGGGCGGGTCACGTGGAAGTACAGGTCAATCGGGTACGGAAACATCCTCCGCAACACCGGCGTCTTGTATCAGACCCTTTATCTGGCGGCGGCGGAAGTTGGACTCTCCGCGTGCGGTATTGGCGTTGGCGATTCTGCGCTGTTCTCCCGCATCACCGGATTAGATCCGCTCGTAGAGGGCACGGTTGGCGAGTGCATCATCGGACGGCCGCTGCAGCCCGATGCGCGGTCGTCTGAGGAAGACGCACCTTAGGTCCAGCGGCATCAGGCCGAGACATGCCCCAGCGCCGGGTATGCAAGTCGACTGCGCTGCGGCAGGAAACTCTCGGTTGCGACCATCCTTGCCGGAAGGAGCCACTTGCTCAATGTGCTCTTCGCCCGGCTGCTGCGCACGACCGAGGATCCGGCGGCGTCCGGCAGGCGGTCCAGAGGGAGCAGCCCCCGATAGGGCCTCGCACGCGCGGTCGGGGCCAACGACCTCGATGGCGCCAAAGAAGCATGGGCGACATGAATTCCAGACCTGGAAGCGTTCGACCGGTCGGGGTACTTCCTTTTGGAACAATCTGACACGCTATGGGATAGCCGCCTCTCCGCAATTCCCCACGTTACCGTCATGCTGTCACGAATTCCTGGAGCATTCGTGCCTGCATTGATTCCGTGATTCCGTGACACTTTGACACTTTGACACTTCTTCTTCTTGACAAGCGGCCTTGGGACGGTCTAGGATTTGTGTATATTGTCGTTAACGGTACGTCCGTTAGCTGCACGTTTGCGTCAGAACAGGAGGAACAAACGATGAATACTGCAAGTGAACTAAGCGCCCGACTCGCAGACCGGGCCAGCGTCGATGGCGACTTCCGGGGCAGGCTGTTGTCAGATCCCAAAGCGGCAGTCTACGAGGAGCTGGGGGTAGAAGTCCCTGACGGAGTTGCCATCAAGGTGCACGAGAACGACTTGGAGACCGTCCATGTGGCTTTGCCTGCGACCGACCTTGCCGAGGAGCAGCTTGAGGCGATCTCGGCCGGTCGCTGCTGCTGCTGCTTCTAGCGTTCGAGTCTGTCGAGTGTGCAAGGGAGACAGCGGTTCTACTTGCGCTTGAGGATGTCTAGGCCCCCGCCCCAAGCGGTTCTGGGGGGCAGATCTCTTTCTGCGCCCGCTCGAGGCCTGCTCGGAAGTCCGGCCGGCGTTTGGATCCGGTCCATCCCGCGATGGCCGAGAAGGCAGCGAATCGGCTACGATTGTTCGGCGGGATCCCTGCCGTAACTGAGGGGCGCGAGGCCGGTGTTTAACAGTCCGTTCTTGGAAGAAGCTGCCGCCAACAGGAGCGAGCGCCAACAACTCGACCGTCTCTTGCGCATTGCGGCTCCTCACGAACGCCTCCTGCTGGCTGGCATTGGCGCGCTGGTGCTTGCACTCGTATCATGGGCACTGTTGGGTAGCGTTGTCCGGACAGTCACAATCGACGGCGTATTGATCAAGCCCGGAGATCGTAACGAGGTAGTCTCAAGCGAGCCCGGCCATCTCGTGGAATACTTGGTCGATGTCGGCGATCAAGTCGCGGCCGGCGATCCGATTGCGCGACAAAGCGTGCCGGGACTGGACCGTGAGAGGCAGGTTCTGCGTGACCGCGTGGATCTGTTGCAAGCGGAAATGCGGGACTCGGCGGGAGGCGGTGCGGCTTTGCGCTCGCGCTTGGCCTCGGCCCGCTCGGCGCTGCTCCAGCTGGAAGCGCGCCGTGCGGCGAGGGAATCTCTCGTCAGCCATGTCGAGGGCGAGGTCATGGCCTTGGGGCTGACCTCGGGAGACTACATTCCGCCCGGCACCGCCGTCGCGCAGGTTCGGACTGCCGAAGGCGATACCGTCCAAGCAGTGACGCAAGTTGGTTCGAGGCATGCGGGAAGCATCCGGCCGGGTATGAAGGCATCCATCGAGGTCGCCGTGCCCGATGGTGGAGTCCGTCGACTGAACGCAGGCGTGGCTCTGGTGACCCCAGGCCCCCTACCGAAGTGGCTTTCGGCTGAGCGCGCTGCGGTTCAGGGCGCGGTACACCGAGTTGACGTTGCTCTCGATCCTGGGGCGGACCCGCCCGACGTCGACCGTGCGCCTTGCCGAATTCGCGTTGTGCTGGGGCAGCACAGGCCGATAGCCTTGCTAAGCTCTCGGCTGCTCGGAACGAATTCGGTCCGCCCATAGAGACAAGCGACATTGAGCGAGAAGCGCCAAATCCCCCGTGAGCGGCGGCGCATTAAGACCCCGCTGCTCCTGCAGATGCATGCGGCCGAATGCGGTGCTGCGTGCCTTGGCAGCGTACTCGCGCACTTCGGGCTCTGGGTGCCTCTCGCTGAGCTGCGGGGCCGGTGTGAAGTGGGCCGGGACGGCTCCAGCGCCGCTGGCCTCGTCCGCGCCGCAAGGCACTACGGCCTGAACTGCAGCGGCCGAAGCAGGTCCGTGCATCTGCTCCGAAGAATGCCACTGCCGCTGGTTCTTTTTTGGGAATTCAACCACTTCGTCATCTTGGAAGGCTTTGATCGCGGACACTTCTTTCTCAACGACCCAGCTACAGGACGTCGCAAGATCCCCGAGCGGGAGTTTCGGAAGAGCTTCACCGGGATCACGCTAGAATTCGCTCCGGGACCGGACTTCAGGCGCGGAGGTGCCCGGGCCAACACCCTCCAGCAGTTCCGGGCTTGGTTTGGTGGTCATTCGGTCGCGTTGCCATACGCAATTGTGTGCGGGTTGCTGCTGGCGGTGCTGTCGCTCGTTACACCTGCGATGCTCGGTATCTTCGTGGATCGCGTTCTTGGGGACCGCGAGCCTTGGGGCGGCGTCATCGCCGCGATCATGGGTGGCACGGGGATACTCGTGTATGGCCTTGCTTGGTTAAAGCAACGGTGGCTGCGGCGCCTGTCCGTGCGGGCCTCAGTGATCGCTGGGAATCGGTGTGTCTCACGGCTGCTCCGGCTGCCTGTCGAGTATTTCAGCCATCGCCTCGTCGGCGATCTTACTGCTCGCGTCCTTTCCATCGACAAGGTCGCGACAGGACTGTCGGAGCATTTTCTCGACTTGTTGATCGAGATCGCGATCAGCGCGGTGTTCTTGACGGCCATGCTGGCGTACGATCCGGCGCTCGCACTGATCGTGCTGGCTCTTGCCGGGCTGAACGCGGTCGCGGCGTGGGCGGTCACGAGACTTCGCGTCGATAGCAGCCACGCCCTCAAGCGCGAGCGGGGACTGCAGGTCGGCGTCGGCATGCTGATGCTGGAGCGGACGGACATCCTGCGCGTGACAGCGTCGGACGACCGCTTCTTCTCGCGCTGGGGCGGCCATCAGGCTCGCGAGCTAACCGCTCACCGACGATTCGCCGAGCTGGGCCATTGCAACGCTGCCCTGCCGGACATGTTCACGCTTGTCGGCAACGCGACAGTCTTGGCCTTTGGGGCCGCCCAAGTCGTGGCTGGAGAGATGACCTTGGGCACGCTGGTGGCGTTCTACATCTTGGCGTCCATGTTCCTTGCACCCGTCGGGCGGCTCGTGGAGTTCTTCGGAGAGCGCCAGTCTCTCGAGAGCGACATGCAGAGACTGGAAGACATCACCGAAGCCGAGGAGGATCCGGGCTTAGTCGGGCGAAGCCAGGTCTCGGAGGCAATCGCTACGCTCGACGGTCGGCTGCGTCTCGCTGGCCGCGTCGAATTGCGGAACGTTACGTTCGGCTACAATCGGAGCCGGCCGCCGCTGATCAAGGATTTAAGTCTGAGAATCGAGCCGGGACAGAGGGTCGCGGTTGTCGGTCCGAGCGGCTCCGGAAAATCGACACTTTCGCGCTTGGTCGCCGGTGCCTATCAGCCTTGGTCCGGTGAAATACTCTTCGACAGCTATGGTCGGTCCGAGGTGCCGGAAGACGTGCTGTCGCGCTCGGTGTCGATGGTGGACCAGCATTTCGCCCTGTTCGCAGCCAGTGTGCGCGAGAACATTACGCTTTGGAACCCGACGGTGCCCGACGAGGTCTTGGTCGCCGCGGCAAGGGATGCCGGCATTCATGACGAGATTCTCAGCAGGCCGCTCGGCTATGCGACGCAGGTAGACGAAGGCGGGGCGAATTTCAGCGGGGGGCAGAAGCAGCGGCTGGAGATCGCGCGTGCGCTGGCTGGCAACCCGACGGTCCTGATTCTCGACGAGGCGACGAGCGCCCTTGACGCCACTACCGAAGAGCGTGTGGACGACGCATTGCGTCGTCGCGGCTGCAGCTGCCTGATCGTGGCACACAGGTTGAGCACGGTGCGAGACTGCGACGAGATCATCGTGCTCGAACAAGGCGCGGAAGTCCAGCGCGGTACGCATGACGAATTGATGCAGGACCGCGATGGCACGTACTTCCGGCTCGTCAGAGCCGGCTAGTCCAATGGAAGACCGGGAATTCCGCTCGCTTGCCGACCTCGCCCTAGAGTTGGGCGAACGGGTTCCGTGCGCCGGCAATCTGCCGCTCGACATGGCCGACCCGCAATACTCATGGTTTATCGAGGAAGGCGCCGTCGATCTGTTCCTGACCGAGTGGCAGGACGGAGTGGAGCAGTCTGCACCGCAGCACTTGATGCGCACCGACACCGGACGCCTGCTGCTCGGAGTGGAGCCACAGGTCGAAGACACGACTCTCGGGCTGATTGCAAAGGGACTGCCCGGCACCGTGCTGCGGCGCATTCCGGTCGCCAGTCTGGACGCTGTCCGAAGTGAAGAATTGGCAGAGCAGGTCGACGCTTGGCTCGCGGACGTTTCGGCCGTTCTGTCGCGCGACGTCGTCGACCGACCGCGTCCGGATCAGCTGGTTGAACCGGGAAAGACCCTGGCGGTGCAAGCAGGCACGCTCTCGGCGCGGCGGGGTGTGGCGTGGATGTCGGAGCTGCCGCCGGGGTCGGCATTGTTCATGGGGCTGCTTGACCTGGGGCAGGACTTGTCTGAACAGGATTCCGGCCACAGCACCATTCCGCTCACGCCAAGCCTCTGGCTGACTGTTACAGACGAGGAGGTGGCGGTCTCGGCCCAGTCTTCTGAAGCGCTCGCCGACAAGGGCCTCTTGCTCCCGGCGTTGGCGAGCTTCCACGCCATGGGATTTTCCCTAGAGCGGCTGAATCGCAGGCTGGCAGTCGTCGACCAAGCGAACCTGGACTGGGCGCGGGCCGCCAGTCGCCGAGTCGACGAAGACAGCGCCCGGTGGGGCCTGTTCAATCTCTACGATCTGCCGGTCGATGGCGCCGGAGGCGCGGGAGATTCACCACTGCAAGAAGCTCTGCGGATCATCGGTCGGCATCAGGGCATTGAATTCAAGTGGCCCGCGCGGCCGAACGCATCCGCTGGGACCGTAGCCCTCGCCGATGTACTCGCCGCATCGGGGGTGCGCGCGCGCCGAGTGCGGCTTGACGCGGCAGATCGATGGTGGACCGGTGACAGCGGTCCGATGCTGGCATTCCGGGCTACCGACGGACGGCCCGTTGCCCTTCTGCCGAGATCCTTCGGGCGCTACCGGCAAGTCGATCCGGTCCAGCGGCGCAAGACGACCGTGACGGCTCGCGTTTCCGCATCGTTGCGTCGTGAGGCGTGGATCTTCTACACGCCCGTGGCTCCCGCCAGCGCTGCGCCGCGAGATCTATTGCGCATCGCGCGGAAGGGTGTCTCCGCCGATCTCGTGCGATTCGTGGCAAGCGGGCTGGCGGCTGGTCTGGTGATGCTGTTGCCAGCCATAGTCCTGGGCATTGTCGCGGACGAGATGATTCCGACCGGAGAAACCGATCTGTTGTACCCGATTGCGGCTGTACTGGCGACGCTCGCGGTGATCGGGGCGCTCTTGCACGTTCTCAGAGGCACTTCGTTGATGCGCTTGGAAGGACGGGTGGCATCGCGAATGGAATCCTCCTTCTGGGACCGCATGCTCCGGCTCTCGCCAGCCATCCTGCATCGGTATGCCGCTGGCGACCTCGCGATGCGGGGCATGGCCTTCCAGAACCTCCGCGACGCGGCGCACGGCTTTGTGGGCAACTCTGTTCTCTCGGTCGCATTCCTGTCCCCGGCGCTGTTGGTCACCTTCTTCTACGACGCCGTGCTAGGTGGCGTGACCTTCGCATTCGGCATTGTGTCCTTGGCAGTGACCGTGGCACTAGGCATGTGTCAGATTGCGCCCCACGCTCGCCTGATCCGCGCTGTCCAGCGCCTTGCGGGCCGGTTGTTCCAACTCGTCAACGGCATTACGCAATTGCGAGTCTCGGGAGCGGAAAGTTCGGCGTTCGCAGCTTGGGCTCGAGACTATCGCGAGCAAAAGCACGCCGAGCTGAGAGTTGGTGCGTTCGAACAGCATCTGCGGGCGTTCGGGGAAGCATTGCCCTTCCTAGCCGGTGCCGGGCTGATCCTGGCGGCTACGTCTGCCGACCGGGGAACGTTATCGGTCGGAGACTTTCTGGTCGTCTACACCCTGTTAGTGCTGTTCCAGTCGGCGGTGACCAACCTTAGCTCCTCCTTCAGCGCCGTTGCTGCTAGCGTACCGGCATTCAATCAGCTGAAGCCACTGCTTTGCGAGCCTCCGGAAGTAGACGTCGAGGGAGAATCGGTCGACCACTTGGGAGGCGAGGTCGAGTTTGATCATGTCAGCTTTGGATACGATCCTGACGGTTCGCTGATTCTCGACGACGTGTCCATGCGGGCAAGTCCCGGAGAGTTCGTCGCCATAACCGGCGAGTCAGGTTCGGGCAAGAGTACGCTATTCAAGCTCGCGCTGGGCCTTCACCAGCCATCGTCTGGAGCGGTGTACTACGACGGCCGCGATCTCAAACATCTCAATGTCAAGCAATTGCGTCGAAAAGTCGGCGTGGTTCCGCAAGACGTGCAGCTGCATCCGGAAGACGTGTGGGACAACATTGTCGGCGACCATCAAGATGCGACATCAGCGGAGGTATGGAACGCAGCTCAGGTCGCGGCCGTGGATCGGGTGATCTCAGCGATGCCGATGGGCATGATGACAAACGTTGGTGCCAGAGCCAGCGTCATGTCGGGAGGCGAGAGCCAGCGGATCGTAGTCGCCCACGCTCTGATTCGGAGTCCGCGCATCTTGTTCTTGGACGAAGCCACGAACTGGCTGGACAACGAGAGCCAGGCCGAGGTCATGGAAAATCTTGCCAGCCTCACTGCCACCCGAATTGTCATCGCCCACCGGCTCTCCACCTTGCGCCAGGCGGATCGGATCTATGTGCTGGGCGCAGGAAGAGTGGTTCAGCAAGGCTCGTTCGCGGAACTGGCGGCAACGGAGGGCCCGTTCCAAGACCTTGTCCGTCGCCAGTCGGCTTAACTTGCGGCCCCCGGGCTGGGCTCCGCCTTGACGCTGTGGGATTCGCCGAGATCTGCATCCTCGGCGCTCTGGCTAGCGTTCCCATCGCGTCCCATGGCCGCCAGCAGCTGCCAGAGGGCGTTGATCACGGTAGAGGTTGTATGGAGCCGGTGTTGGTCCCAAAAGACTGTTTCCCAACGCGTTCGCTCGCGGTCCCCTGGAAGCCACAAGAGCGGGTTGAGGCGCATCATGTGAGGGTTGGGCACCAGCAGCGTGGCGGAAGAACTCCAGCTACCGTCGTGCTTCTGTGCGCTTGCTAGCCAGGCGCCTATGCGCTCTTGAACGGGGCCGTGCTCGCCAGCCATGCAGAGCCCTCGAAGGGCGAGACCGGTCGCAAAGGGCGATCCTTCGGGGAAATGCGGTGTCTTCGCCGCACCGTCTTGCGCTCGGCGGGACAGCCATTGCGCCCCGGCCTCCACGCTGTTCGCATATTCTAAGGAGCCACGGAGGCCCTCAATGCTGAGCGCCGTAGCGTATTCGGGGTCGAGCCACCAATATCCCTGCCAAGAACCCGTTGACTGTTGGGCGAGGCTTAGCGCGCGAACTATTCTGTCCCGCCAAGGCAACCCGGCGAGCGAACTGGCTGCGCTGCTGACGCAAGGGTGGCCGCGGTACCAGCCAGGGTTCTGCATCTGAAAGCTGTCGCCGTATCTCTCGAGAAAGTCCTCGTGCGTGTAGGTCGCGACTAGACCGTCCTCGCAGACGTGTTTGTGCAGGAACTCCAAGGTCTCCGAAGAGATCCCGAGTCCCAGTTGCTCTCCGAGGCGGGAGGCCCAAATGGTGGAGTCAGCGTCGAGGGCTGCTTCGTCCGCATAAGCCCATCGACCGCGATTGGCAACCTGCTGGAGCCAAGCGTAGCCGCGCTTGGCCATCTCACGAGTGTTGCCAAGCGAAACCCCCGACACCATTGTGCCCACATATGCAGTCACCCACATGTCGCTTTCGAAGGGGAGGCCAAAGTCCTGCCAATGTCCGTCCGGGTGCTGATGCTCCTCAAGGAAGCCCAGTCCGCGAGAAATGGCTCGCGTCAACATGTCGATACTGCTCACGTTTGTGGTTCCCGCCTTTTCGCACGGCCTCCGCAATAGCATTCGGCCAGCGGAGAGGAGGCCTCGACATCCTTCGGATCCGGCACAAGCCCTGAGAGTTTTAGATATTTTACCGTTCTACCGGGAGGCGAAATGAGCGCGGGCTCACGCGGTCGCAGCCTGTCTCGAATCCCGGCGGCGATGCTCGGCCTCTGGCGATTCGCTCGCAACCGCCCTTCGGAGCGGCACGCTGCGAGGCCGCAAGGCGTGGAAGTGGGAATTCGACCGGTAGGAGCTCGACTCAATCAAGGCTCCTGCACGAGAATGCGTCCGCTCGCCGCCGAGGCTGGGTTGCTTGGTGCCAGATACGCGGCGTAGTTCCAGCCCCCGGGCCGGACGTACTCGCCGTCTTCGCGCGTGGACTCGATGTCAGCCTTCAGGCGAGCGGTGTTGGCCGGATCGAGAAACGGATCCTCGCTCTCCACGCGCCATTGCTGGAGCCTGGCCTTCAGGCGCTCGAAAGGGTCGTTGTGCGCGGGGTCCGATGCGAGGTTTTCGAACTCATACGGATCGGCGGTCAGGTCGTACAACTCGTACTCCGGCGGCCTAGCCATGGTCTGGTATGCCATGCGCACTCGTTGCGGGGCGCCGCTGGCCACCTGGTGCAGTTCCGCCTCGCCGAAGAATCTGCCGAGGGTGAAGGCATGGCCGGGGTTGACCGTGTTCGGCATGAGGTTGCGGATCAACTTGTACCGTCGGTCGCGGACGGTGCGTTGCGGGAAGTAGTTGTGGTTCGAATGCAAGTGGTATTCGGTGAATAGATACTCCCGCCATGGAGGGGACTGTCCGGCCATGAGCGGGTTCAGAGACCGGCCCGCCAGCCCCGCAACCTCCCCGGCGGCGGCCGCTTCCAGAAATGTCGGCATCAGGTCCAGTGTCGAGACCAGTTCCTCGCGCACTTGGCCGGACTGCTGGAGGCCCGGCCAACGCATGATCAGGGGAATCCGCACCCCGCCCTCGTAGGAGGTTCTCTTGCCTCGCAGCAGGTCTGCCCCGTGATCGCCGAGATAGACGACGAGGGTGTTGTCGTGTTTGCCCGAATCGATCAAAGCCTGCAGCAGGTCCCCGACGTACGTGTCCAGTCTGTTCATCGAGTTGTAGTAGTTGGCCGTTTGCTTGCGCAGCTCGGGCGAGTCGAGTCCCATGTACTCCAAGGGCTCGACATCCCCTGCTCGCAGCGGCCGTTCTGGGATGCTGTCGACCTGCGTTAAGAACGGCCGGTGAGCGTCGGGGTAGTTGACTGACAGAAAGAAGGGCTGCTCCCCCTGCCGCATGAACTCGGCCGCGAACGCGGCGTAGCGCCCCATGCCCTCGCGCTGGAAGTTGGCTGAGGGGATCTTGGTGAAGTCGAAAGGAAACGCTTCGGAAGGATTGATGTGTAGCTTGCCGATGATGCCAGTGCGGTAACCGGCTTCCTTCAGGCTGCGCACGATGTTGGGCGTGTCGCCGCGGTACAGGCCGAACTTCCACGTGGCTAGTCCGATCTGGCCGTTTTGGTGGGGATACAGTCCTGTCAGGAAGGCCGCCCGGGACTGGCTGCAGCCAGCCTGCGGCACATAGGCGTTCTGGAAGAGCACGCCGCCGGCTGCCAGCGCGTCCAGATTCGGCGTCGACACGTACGGCGCGCCGTACGCGCCGATTTCCGGTCCGTTGTCTTCGGAGACGATCAGAAGGATGTTGGGCCTCGTGCCGAAGCCCGAGTCTGCGACCTGGCTTGGAATCGAGCAACTCGCTAGCGAGACGAGAGCAGCTGCTGCGGCTTGAGCGCGGGATGTCATTTCTGCATGCTCCAATCGGATGGCGCTTGCCAGCCCTCTGGCGCGGAAAGCGGCATGGCCATCGCGTCCTTGGGCTTGAGCTGGCGGAAGCGTACCGCTCGCGCGAGCAGTTCAGCCAATATATCGGGATGAGACGCACTCACGTCCGAGGCTTCGAACCGGTCGGCCGAGATCCGATACAACTCCAGCTTCGCGTGTGCCCGGGCATCCTCGGCCCGATCTAGGTTCGGCCCTTCGCGGACCAATTTCCAGTCGCTCGTGACGACAGCGTTGCGCTCGCGGCGCTCGGCGTCGGGAACCGCGCCATTGCCCGGAATCGTCTGGCCGTTGAAGTACGAGTGGAATTCGAAGTCACCGCGACCGCTGGTGTCACCGCGCAAGGCCCCGATCACGTCGTCTCCGTCCAAGCGTCCGTCGTGGCGCGCTTCGATCCCGGCAACGCCCATTAGGGTAGGGAAGATATCCAGTACCGAGACAGGCGCGTCAACTTTGCGGCCGCCCTGTATGCCCCCGGCTGGCCAGCGGGCGGCCGCGACGACCCGGATACCACCCTCGTAGACCGTGTGCTTGCGCCCGCGCAAGGGTTCGTTGCTGGAGCCTGCCGGCGGCACTCCGCCGTTGTCGCTGAAGAACAGCAGCAGGGTGTCGTCCAATGTCCCTCTGGCTTCCAAGGCGTCCAGAATCGCCCCAACCTGATCGTCCATGGAGGCGGTCATGGCAGCCTTGACGCGCCTGTTCTCGGGATCGATTCCGACGTTCGCCTCGAGATATGCGGTTGTAGCGTGATTCGGGCTGTGGATCGCGTTGAACGGAACATACAGGAACAATGGCTGGTCTGCCGGGCTCTCGCGAATGAAGCGGACGGCGTGCCGTCCGATGAGCTCGGTGCTGTAGCCCTCTTCTCGGCTCAGCGCAAAATCGTGGTGCCAGTCAAGCACGCCGAGGCGCGTGTGCTCGAAGTAGTCGATCGAGCCTCCGTAGTGCCCCACGAACTCAGTGAAGCCCTGTTCGAGCGGGTGAAATCGCGCTGAATCGCCGAGATGCCACTTGCCGAAGACACCCCTGCGCTGGTAGCCTGCGCGACCCAGCGCTTCCGGCAGTGTTTCCTCTTCGGGCGGTATTCCCAGATCGGTCCACGGTTTGATGGTTACCCGTTGCAGCCCGTAACGGATGGGGTAGCGGCCAGTCAGCAGGGCCACTCTTGTGGGCGAGCAGACCGGAGCCGCATAGAACCGCGTCAGCTCAACCCCCTCGGCGGCGATGCGGTCGATGTTGGGGGTAGGGAAGCCAGCTCCGTGAAAGCCTACATCCTTCCAGCCGAGATCGTCCGCAAGAACGATCACGATGTCCGGCAGGTGTGTCGCCTCGCGGTCTGACATGCAGGCGACGCTTGCGCCAGCCAGCGCGACACAAGCGACCCTTCCAAGGCGGGAAATCAGTTTTTGGCTGCAGCTCATGCCAGCGCCCTCATCTCGCGATTCCGGCAGCTCCCGCTGCCGCAACCAAGACCCATGCTATTCCCCAATCCGGTCATTGCGCCACCGGCGTGTCGGTGGACGAGCCTGCTATCGGACGGGCTCGACCTCGACCAGTACCTGCTCCGGCCCTCGCAGCACTGCTTGCTTCCGAGCTCTCGGCTCCGCGGCCAGGCGCATCGAAGGATACCGTTCTAGCAGGGCTGAGAACGCGATCTTGGCTTCCATGACAGCTAGCGGAGCACCGAGGCAATAGTGGATTCCGCGCCCGAACGAGAGGTGGCTTGTCTGTTGCCGTCCGATGTCTAGCCGATCAGGATCAGGAAAGGCTTCGGGATCACGGTTCGCTGCTCCGATCGCGCTGATGACGACGTGTCCGGGTCGGATTTCGCGACCTCCAATCTCGACCGGGCTGGTGCACAGCCGCCCGTCCAGTTGTACCGGGGCGTCGTAGCGCAGGAACTCCTGGACGGCCGACTCGAGCAATTCTGGATGGTCTCGCAAGCGCTGCATCTGCTCGGGATGTCGCAGCAGGGCGAGGGTGCCGTTGCCGATCAGGTTGCGCGTGGTCTCGTTACCCGCCACAAGCAACAGGGTGAGCGTGTTGATCAATTCCCTGTGGGTCAACTTCTCGCCTTCTTCCTCGGCCGCGATGAGGGCGCTGATCATGTCGTCTTGGGGCTTGCGGCGGCGCAACTCTATGATTTCCTCAAAGTAGTCCTGCAACGCTACGGTGTTGTGCCGCATGTACTTGATTTGCTTTGCGGTGAGGATTGGCTCAACGCTCAGCGCGATTCCGTTCGACCACCCTTCGAAACGGTCCATGTCCTCGGGCGGGACTCCCAGCATCTCAGCGATGACCGTGATGGGCAGCGGGTAAGCAAACTGGCCGATCAAGTCAAAGTGCTCCTGGCCGGCCAGTGAGTCAAGGAGCCTTCCCACCAAGCGTTCGATTCTTGGGCCGAGATTCGCCACAGCGGCAGGCGTGAACGCCTTGGAAACTAGCCCGCGCAGCCTCGTGTGGTCAGGAGGATCGCAATCGAGCAGGCTCTCCAGCCGCTCGTCCAACACCCGTGTGCGATTCGAGAATGCCTGATGGTTGCGCAACACCGCATCGACATCGCGATAGCGCGTCAGGAGCCAGCCGTCGATGATCCGTGTGCGATGCACCGGATCTCTCGTGCGCATCCTCTCGTAAAACCCATACGGGTCGACCTGCATCCGTGCCGAGGTAGGGTTGAAGCCGCTGCCCGATTCCAAGCGTTCCCATGCCAGCTTCGCTGCGAACCCCAGAGGTTCGACAAGTTGCTTTAGGGATCGCGAGAGAGCCTTCATGGATTGACCACCCCGCAACCGTCCGGACGCTCCACTCAGAAGGCCGGCCTGCAGGCCAAACAGTATTCTACGAGTGCAGCGGTAGCACGGGCTTCTCCGCCACTTGTTGCCGAGACCTCAGTCGAGTTGCGTAGGTGGATTCCTAAAATCGTATGGGCGCGACCGCCCGCAGCATGATGACGAATTTCGAAGTCCAGACTTTGGCCGGGCGACAACTACGCGACTACGATGCCGGTAAGCCAGGCAAGGCGTTCGCCGAGCCGGCCTTCAACGTAGATCTCGATGATGCGTACCGCGTGCAGATCGAGACTGCCCAGTTGAGGGTGCGTCGGGGAGAGTCCGTCGCAGGATACAAGATCGGTTGCGTCAGCGCGGCTGTTCGACGGCAGCTTGGGACTGAGCACGCGGTGTTCGGGCACCTGTTTGCAAGCGAAATCCGTACCAGTCCTGCGGCACTCAGCGCCGACGAGTTCTGCTGCCTTGCCATAGAAGGCGAGTTGGCGCTGATTCTGGATGATGACATTGGCGACATAGACGAGCTGAGCGAAGATCCGGCGCGGTTTGTGGGCTCGGCGTTTCCAGTGATCGAACTGCACCACTACATCTTCCGCGGGCCCAATCCGTCGGCTGCCGAGGTGGTCGCGAACAATGCACTTCAGGCGGGGATTGTCGTGCCGGAGGCTCGGGCGACAGCGGGTACTGCCAATCCGCTCCACATTAAGGTGACGATCAGCGACCGGGTCGAAGAGGCGGCAACGGTGGATCCGTTGGAAACGGTCCATGAACTTGCCTGCCGACTTGCCGCGTTCGGCATCAAGCCTAGATCCGGCGAGATCTTGCTGACGGGTTCTCCTTTGCCGCTGTATCCAGTCGTCCAGGGAGATGGCATTCAGGTGCAGTGCCCCGGCGTTGCTTCGGTCACGGCTACAGTCACCTAGAGAGCTTGCAGGCGGTGCTGATTCTGGAGTCCTGATCCCGGAAGATCATATGCCAGCCCCGGCGTGGCATACTTGTACAGAGTTCGCGATCCAGCCCAGCGACGCTTGGAGAAAGGCAGCATGCAGACAGCCAAGATCGTCTACTGGGAGGAAGAGGGCGCTTGGATCGGTTATCTCGAGGAGTTTCCTGACTACTGGACCCAAGGAGACACACTAGAAGACCTCGAATCCCACCTTTGTGATCTGCACAAGGACCTTACGAGCGACGAATTGCCAAGAATCCGTAGAGTAGCCGATATCGCTGTCGCGTGAAACGAAGAGCGCTCGTCACTCGACTCAAGGAGGCTGGTTGCGTGCTGGTTCGGAACGGCGCGAAGCATGAGTGGTGATGCAATCTGTGGACGGTTGACTCGTAGGCCGCACCGCGCCGTCGCAAAATCAAAGACCGCCTTGCCAAGCACACACTCGCGATATTAGGTTGTCACTAGCCGGGCAGGGTCGGCGTCGCAGAAACCCCAGAACGGACTTACATAACGCTGCGTTAGCCGAAATAACTTCACGCTAGTTTCTGGCCGCCTGTCGGCAGCACTCAAATCCAGTCCGCGCCTTCGGTCAGCGACGGAAGTTGTGCTTACATGTTGATTCAGACTCCGAAAGCTAGGTGGTCGATGGTGGTGCGGATAGCGGATGGTGGAGTGCGGGCATTCTGGGGAACGGGCGGGACGTCATCGGCCGAAAAGCAATCTCCTCGGACGATATCTTCCAAGATACCGGCTTGCTTCGGGTAGATCGCTACCGTGGCTTCTGCGGGTTCCGGAAACTCTGGCACACAAAATTCCGGAAATTCTGGCACACTCTGACCCCTTGAAAGTCGAGCTTCCGCTGTGTACCCCTTCAGAGGGGGGGCCGTCCGAAGGCCCCTC
>JAJDZN010000279.1 GCA_022824585.1 Bryobacterales bacterium
CGCCTAAACCGTCCCGTCCGCGCCTATGACAGATGGGTCAATCGCATCCCGAAGGGCTATGCGACAACCCTCACTGACGCTCCTGGTCCCTACGCGGCCCGTCCAGAGTCCGACTCGAATGCACTGGCAACGATCAAGCACTACCGCAGCCTTGTCCCTATGGCGCAGGAGGCACGCAAACCAGTGTTCAAGCTCACATCAGCGGATGGAGCGATCGGCGGCCATTCGGCCGCGGTCAACAGCGCATATGAAGACTTCCGCGCGTTAGCTGCGCAACTCATACGTCGGACCTCAGCGACGAGCTAGCCCTGGTCATGTTACCCTTGTCGTCGCACACAGACTACCATGATAATGCTTAGCTTCTTGCTCGACACCAACACGTTCATTCCGATGGCTCCCACACGGGACATGGACATTGAAGACAACTCAGCAACGGCAGCAGATTTCCGCAGGCTGGCCAGCCACCTAGAAGCCCATTTGTTGCTTCACCCCCTCAGCATCGAAGAGCTGAACAAAGATAGAAACGCCGAACGACGCAGAGCCCGGCAACAGCATAGTCGTGGCTTCGAGACTCTAAACTCGCCGCCTTCATCCACAATCATAGACAAAGTCCTTGGCCTTGCCCCGCCGACTTCGAACGATTGGGTAGACCACCATATGCTGGCTGCCGTCTACTCGGATGCAGTACACTACCTCGTTACTGACGACACTCGCATCCACAAGAAGGCGAAACGACTCGACCTAGATCCAGACCGCGTCCTGACGCTGCCCGAGGCAACTGCCTTTCTAAGTACGTTGCTCAATGAGTCAGTTCCAACCCCTCCAAACGTACGAGAACGGTACATCCACGAGTTAGACAAGTCAGACCCAATCTTTGTGTCACTAAAGGAGGACTACCCCTCCTTCGACCATTGGCTCGCCACAATCTCCCGTCAGCAGCGACAGGCATGGACGATCGAAGTTGAGGGCTCCATTGCAGGGCTCTGCATTTGGAAGCCGCAGGATGATGAATATGGGCTTGGAGGCAAAGTGCTAAAGGTTTCAACCTTCAAGGTCGCTGAGTTCCAGCGAAGCAACCGATACGGCGAGTTACTGTTGAAATCCCTGTTCTTGTATCTGCACGCCAACGCGTACGACTGGGTGTGGTTGTCGATTTTCCCGAAACATGACGATCTCATCGAGCTGCTCAGGTCATTTGGATTCGACGTCATCCCTGATCGACAGACGGCGCTCGGAGAGTTGATAATGGCCAAGCCTTTACGTCCCATCGAGGAATCAGCGATGGAACCACTTGAGTTTCACCGGAAGTTCGGACCACCGGCGATCTCGTTGGTTCACTCAAACGTGTTTGTGATTCCAATAAAGCCCCAATTTCACCGAATGCTCTTCCCCGACTATGCGCAGTCTTTTGGCCAAATGCGGGAGTTCCCGCTATCGGTACCCCGTCCACCGTTTGCAAACGGTCTTCGTAAGGCCTATCTGAGCCGCAGCAGTGCCCGATCACTGCCAGTTGGTGCCACTCTGTTGTTCTATCGGTCTGAAGACGCACGGGCCGTGACGGCAGTCGGAGTCGCTGAGGCATCGATTAGATCGAGAGAACCGAGAGAGATCGCTCAGTTTACGTCATTACGAACAGTCTACTCACTTGCAGAAATTCAGGGAATGGTAGATCGAGATGTTCTTGCCATACGGTTTCGCCAAGATAGGTTGCTCGAACGACCTATTGCGTATAGAGAATTGCGTGAGGCCGGTGTCCTCAAAGGCCGGCCTCAATCGATTACCGAAATCCAGAAGCAGGAGGCGAAGGAATGGCTGGCTCGACGGATAGGCGAGTAGCGCTGATCTCGGTGCACCCTGAGTATGCGGACAAGCTCCTTAGCGGCGAGAAGAAAGTAGAGCTGCGACGCTCCAGGATGAGTGCGTCAGTGACCCACCTAGTCCTTTATGCCACCTGTCCCCGCAAGGCCGTCGTTGGGTGGGTGGAGGTCTCAGGTATCGAAGAGGCTAGCCCTTCTCGAATCTGGGAGTCCCACAAACAACATGCGGGACTTTCGAGGGCATCATTTCGGCGCTATTTCAAGGGAGCCTCGATTGCCACCGCAATCTCTGTCCGGGCACCTCACCAACTGGTCGAAGAGCGCTTGTTAGGCGATGTCCTGCCCGATTCGGTTCCTCCGCAGTCTTGGCGGTATCTGCCGCGCAGTTCGGTGCGGACGCTTGGCCTTTCCTGCCAAGGGTAGGTCGGCCCCAATGAGCCCAGGCTCTGCCAAACTGGCTACTGTTGCGCCTCGGAAATCTACGAGGCAGAGACAGTGGAGTGGTTGGCAAGCCCCTGATGCACTCTCAACAGTCATTTGGGACACCACCTCCCCGGTACAGCACCGCGATCAGCCCTTTGGCAGATAGAACAGCACGCTCGATCCTTTAGACTGTTTCGAACATGGATCGAGACGCGGTACCGACCTCCGCGCGAGAGGAGCACCCTATGAATTCCCACCGCCCCATCCCCGCAGCGCTGTACGCCCGAGTCTCCTCAGACCGCCAGGACGTGGACCTGTCCGTCGCTGCCCAGCTCCGCGCCCTGCGCGACTTTGCCGAGCGCAACGGCTACGTCGTCACGCGGGAGTACATCGACGAGGCCGAGTCCGGCCGCGTCGCCGACCGGCCGGAGTTCCGCAAGATGCTTGACGAGGCCCAGCGGTCGGACGCGCCGTTTCAGGAGATCTTGGTCTGGAAGTTCTCCCGATTCACCCGCAAGCGTGAGCACGCCGTCGCCTTCAAGTCGATGCTGCGCAGGCGGGGCATCCGCGTGACCTCGATCACCGAGCACGCCGACGACACCCCGACCGGCAAGCTGATGGAAGCGATCATCGAGTCGGTCGATGAGTTCTACTCCGAGAACCTGGCCCAGGAAGTCACTCGCGGCATGCGCGAGGCGGCCTCGCGTGGGTTCTTCCTGGCCTCGAAGGCGCCGTATGGCTACAAGCGGATCAAGGTCCAGGACGGTGCGAAGGAGCGCCCGACGCTCGAAATCGACCCGGATACCGCACCGATCGTGAAAGAGGTGTTTGAGCTGTCTCTGCGAGGTCAGGGACTCAAGGAAATCTGCCAGCAGCTCAACGAGCGCGGCATCCTCTACAAGGGCAACCGATGGTACAAGCGCCGGCTGCACTACCTGCTCAAGAACGAGGCCTACACCGGCGCGGCCGTCTGGGGCAAGACGGCCAAGGACGGCAAGGAGCCTGATCCAGTGCGAGTACCGGATGGCTGGCCAGCCATCATCTCGTGGGAGCTGTTCGACGCCGTCCAGCCTGCACTCCACGCTCGAGCGCCGAAGGTGCAGCAGCCGGCTCGCACGGGCAGCAAGTTTCTGCTCAGCGGTCTCCTGCGCTGCGGCAAGTGCGGCAAGCAGTACATGGGCCAAAGCGCCAAGAGCGGCCAGTCCGCCTACTACGTCTGCAACACGCTCCACCGCGGCGGGAAAGGGTCTTGCGACGCTCGTTACCTCAACGCGACGAGGATGGAAGACTGCGTGGTCGAGAACATTAGGGGCCGCATCCTCAATGAGCAGACAATCACCGAGCTGGTGCAGCTCGTCGCCGAGGATGTCGACGCGATGGCCGAGGAGTATGCCTCCCAGCTGTCGATCGTCGAGGCCGATCTCGACGATGTGAGGCGACGCTTGGAAAAGCTCTACGACGCCCTGGAGAACAGCGACTTGACCTACGAGGCGCTGTCGCCGCGCATCCTCAAGTTGCGGCAGCAGGAGGATCAGATGGCAGCGGCGAGAGACGACGCCG
>JAJDZN010000229.1 GCA_022824585.1 Bryobacterales bacterium
CCATCGGCTCGCGCCTTTGCTCCACGCTTCCTTCAGACCCCGCCTCGCGACGACGCCCTTGCGCTTCGCTAGGACTTCACCTCCATCAGGCTGTCCAAGGGACTTTCACCCTCAAGCTACCGAACATGCTCGGCACACAACGAGGAAGGCTGGATGCCGGGCGACATCAGCCTTGACGGGCGATGGGTCGCTCTCGACAAGCCCCGGACGAACGCCGATAGCGACATCTACATTTGGGACGCTCAGGCTCCCGAGACCGCCCCGGTCCACATAACCGCGCACGAGGGAGACGTGCTGCACTCATCGCTCACATTCTCGCCGGACAGCACGAGGTTCTACTATGCGACCAACGGTCGCGGCGAATTCCGGCAGGTCTGGTCGTACGACATCGAAACCCAACAGCACGCGGCCGTCGTGGAGGCTGACTGGGACGTCATCTTCTTGTCGTTCTCCGAGACAGGCCGCTACCGGGTAACGGGAATCAATCAGGATGCACGGACACTCGTCACCATCCTCGACATGGAGACTGGGCAAGAACTGCAGATCCCAGACCTCTCGCCCGGCGACGTAAGCAGGGTTCGCTTTTCTCGCAGCGAATCCAAGATGGCCTTCTACCTAAGCAGCGATGCCTCTCCGCCGAACCTGCATGTCCTAGAACTCGATGACCTTCAGGCGCGGCGGTTGACTGACAGCCTCAACCCGGCGATCTCTTCCGAGCACCTCGTGGAGTCGGAAGTGGTTCGCTACCAGAGCTACGACGGCCTGGAGATCCCGGCTCTCCTCTACAAGCCGAAATCCGCTTCCGGCCAAGGCCCGGTGCCTGCCCTAGTCTGGGTCCACGGCGGACCCGGCGGGCAGAGTCGCAAGGGGTACTCCCCAACACTCCAGCACTTGGTCAATCACGGGTACGCCGTCCTCGCCGTGAACAATCGAGGCTCTTCGGGTTATGGCAAGACTTTCCACCACATGGACGACCAGAAACATGGCGACGTGGACTTGAAGGACTGCGTCTGGGCACGGAGATTCCTAGAGTCGTTGGATTGGGTGGACTCTTCCAGGATCGGCATCATCGGAGGCAGCTACGGCGGCTACATGGTCGCGGCCGCGTTAGCATTCGAGCCTGACGTCTTCGATGTCGGCATCAATATCTTTGGTGTGACCAACTGGCTGCGGACTCTCAAGAGCATTCCTCCTTGGTGGGAAGCACAGAAGGAAGCGCTGTACGCCGAGATGGGCGACCCGGCCACGGATGAAGAGCGGTTACACGCCATATCTCCCCTTTTCCACGCCAGCAATATCACGAAACCGATCTTGGTCATTCAGGGCGCTAACGATCCGCGGGTCTTGCAGGCGGAAAGCGACGAGCTTGTCGAGGCAGTCCGCAAGACCGGCGTTCCCGTCGAGTACGTCCTATTCCCCGATGAAGGTCACGGTTTCCGCAAGAAGGCCAACCGCATCGCCGCGTCGAACGCCTACGTCGAGTTCCTAAGCTTGCATTTGGGAGGGGATCCGGCGGTTCAGTGAGCTGCGAGCGATTGAAGGAGGTCGGGAGCCGACAGAGACCCCCGCGCTGGCAAGTCCCCGAGCCGCTCGCTGTCTGCGAGGCTCACGGGCAGGACGGCGCTTCAATCATTCTCAGGCGGCATGGCAACGCGGAAGGCCCTCGACTGGTCCTCAGCCACGCCAACGGACTCTCGGCCGATTCCTACTATCCCTTCTGGTCATTGCTCTGCGACCGGTTCGATCTCGTCCTCTACGACTTCCGGAATCACGGGTGGAATCCGGTTGGAGATCTCCGGGAGCACCACATTTCCACGTTCGCCCGGGACAACGCATATGTTCTCAGAGCCATCGACCGGTCTTTTGGCGACAAGCCGAAGATTGGGGTTTTTCATTCGATGTCGGCGGTGACAGCGGTCCTCCAAGCGGTCGACGAGGTAGAGTTTTCGGCTCTTGTCCTATTCGATCCCCCCACTTGTGCTCACGCTCGCGACTCTCAAGACATCAGGAGCATGGCGAGCCACTTGGCGGACAGGGCGCGGAGCCGGCAGGAGCGGTTCGAGACGCGCGAACAGCTGACCGCACGCCTAGTGCGTGCGCGCGCCTTCGAGCGCCTGCTTCCCGGCACGGCAGACCTGATAGCTCGGACGACGCTCCGCCGTGTGACCGATGGAGGAACCGGTTACCACTTGTGCTGTCCGCCCGAGTACGAGGCCCAGATTTTCGAACAACTCTACAGCTCGGCCGTAGCGGCAGACCTCAAGAATCTCTCCTGTCCCATCAAGATCATCGGAGCCGACCCCACCGTGCCATTCTCATTCCTGCCGAGCGTGAACCTCAACGAAATAGTGGCGCTCGACTATGATTTCGTGCCCGAGACGACCCACTTCCTCCAGCTTGAACAGCCGGAGGAGTGCGTTGCCCTGATGCTCGATTTTCTTGAGCATCGAAAGCTCGTGTAGGGAGGAGTTCGGTATTCCTGGTCGGGAGTCTCGCTAAATGCCTTGCTGCTCGAGCGGGCTGAGCGGTACATTGCGGCGAATCGTGCGGTAGTTCCCCGATCCAGCAACCCGCCCCGGACCTGAGCTGAGTTGGTCGTCCGAATCCGTCGCGCTGCGCGTCGGCGCGGCGGTCGCGACGTTGACGCTTGTCTGGCTTGGAGGGCTTCGCCCCGTCTGGTCCAGGGGACTTCTTCAACCTCCTCCGAGAAGGCTCCGGAATGGCTGTCCGCAATTCCCTGTCCGATGTTGCGTAAGGTAGTGGAGTTATGAGCAGACCGCCCACCGCTCTCGCAGTGATCCTCGGACTGGCCGCGATTTCCTGCGCGGATCCCGCCCCCGAACAGCCCAACATCGTCCTCATGATGGCCGACGACATGGGGATGGGCGATACGAGCGCGTATCAGGACTTCACAGGCAATGCGGACGAGGTCCAGCTTCATACCCCGCACATGGAGCGCTTGGCCAACATGGGAGTCCGCTTCACCGACGCCCACACGCCGTCGTCCCGGTGCTCGCCGACCCGCTACAGCCTGCTGACGGGTCGTTACGCATGGCGGAACCGGTTGAAGCACTGGGTGCTGTATGGAGCCCAAGGCGATCCGATGATCGAGCCGGACCGGCCCACGATCGCTTCCATGCTGCGTGACCACGGGTACGTGACGGCCATGTACGGCAAGTGGCACGTCGGCCTCCGATACAGGCGTGAGGACGGTTCGCCTGCCGCTGGCTGGGAGGATGCAGACCTGACCAAGCCGCTGCATACCTCACCGCTTGACCATGGCTTCGACCACGCGAGGTTCACCTCGCGCTCGCACGGAACTTCCGGCCCGAACGCGCCCGAAGAATCGAGCGGCAGGGGTCCCGGCCACGTCCATGGCCGGACGGTAGTCGCCGCCACCGGGGACGGCAAGCGACTCGCCATCGAAGGGAGCGACGCTTATGTGTTGCACCGGCTGGGCAGCCGTCATTCGGACAATGCGATGCAATTCCTGTCCAGTCATGTCGGCGAAGCAACGACCAAATCCAAGCCATTCTTGCTGTACTACCCCGCCAATGCCAACCACGGGCCCTACACGCCTGACGAGACAATCGGTGGCGTGGCAGTCGCCGGTGCGGCCCGCACGAAGTCCGGCCAGCCGATGGACGCAAGGCACGATTACATATACGAGAACGACGTCGCCCTCGGCCGGATCCTCGACTGGCTGGAGCAGACCGCCGATCCGCGACGGCCGGGCTCGCGGCTCATCGAGACAACCCTCGTGATCTTCACCTCGGACAACGGGGCCGAGAAGGACAGCGACATTGCGACCGGCCCGTTCCGCTCGAACAAGGGATCGGCTTACGAAGGCGGGCATCGCGTGCCGTTCATCGTCTCGTGGCCCCAGGGCGGCGTTGGTGACGGCGATTCGTCCGATCCCGGCGAGAGCAGTCCGGCACCGATCAGTTTGACGGATATGTACGCCACGTTCGCTGAGATCATCGGTGCGGAACTGCCGGACGTGAGGGCGGGAGAAAAGGGTGGCGAGGACAGCTTCAGCGTATTGAGTGCCTTCCGCGGGAACACCCTGGAGGATCGCCCGCCGCTTATCTTCAACGACCACAAAGAGGCGCAGCCGGACCCTGCCGCGGCCGCCATTCGTATCGGCTCTCCGCGCGTCGACGGCACCCTTGTTCCGGGCCAGTGGAAGCTCTTCTTCGACGCGTCGTTGTTGCGGGCCGGCGAGGCCAACGCGTATGAGTTGTTCAATCTGGCCGAGGATCCGCGGGAACAGTCCAACCTTATCTCGGCCCCCGGCCTCGAACCGTTGGTCGAGCATATGACCGAGTTGGCCGCGCTCCACCGCAACGCTGGCGGACACCGCCTGGCGGAGATCGCTTCGCACCGCAGCGAGACGTTTGATTGGACCCGCGGCGAGCACCCTCGCATTGACGGCCTGGAGTTGTCTGTTTCATCCGTTGGCGGCGACTTCGCATTCAGCGACGACGGCTTGGGAATATCCGGAGGATCGTCCGATGCAGTGGACGGGGGAGAGGCGATCCTTGTCAGCTTCGACAGGGACGTTCTTGTTGAATCGGCGTCGATCGCAGCGGGCGATGGCGCAGTCGGCGGCTTCTACCGCGTCGGGTCGCGTGCGCCGCTGGCCATCTACTGCGTCGACGGCGATCTTGACTCCCTGGATCAGAGCGGAATCCTCAGCGACATCGGATTGCTCAAGAAGGGTGATGAACTCCGCTTCGACAGCGGCCCACACTACGGCAACGAGCCCTCTGGTGATTGGCGACTCCAAAAGCTGACCGTGCGTCTACTGCAATAGCGGCGCCAGCCGGGTCGATCTTTCGTTCCGAATCAGGTTGAACAGTCAGACAAGCACGAACGGCCTGACCAGGCCGGATGCAGGGATCGCCCACATCCTGACAGCAGCTTCGCGAGGGGCAGCATCTTGAGAATGCCCGCCTGCGATGCCAAATGTCGCCCAGCCCAGCAACGCATCCAAGAATTGACGGGCTCCTGTAGCAAGGCTGGCTGGAGGCAATAATCCTGGATTCTCGTCGGTGATCCCCCTTCTTGAATGGCGGGCCGCCGCCCAACAGTCTTCCCGCTAGGCCGAGCACTGGAACCCGCCTAGTTGGCCAGCCCTCTGGCCGCAAAAGGTCGCTCAGTATGGTATGATTTGAAGCACTGAGGGGGCGGTATGTCGGTCCGCGCCTCTCACTGCGCGGGGGCGTAGTTCAGTTGGTTAGAACGCCGGCCTGTCACGCCGGAGGCCGCGAGTTCGAGTCTCGTCGCTCCCGCCACTTCTCTTCGACATTCCAACTGGAAGCTAGGCATGCCTCGCACTGGCGCGCCAACCGGATCCTCCCATGAAGCAAAACAAGATCAAGGCAACCCTACAGGCGGGGGGCTCGGTTCTCGGGACCTGCGTCTCGGACTGCTTCAACCCTGAGATCGTGGTTGCGATCCAGGCCGCGGGCCTCGATTTCTTCTTCATCGACAGCGAGCATGCACGCACGAGCTTTGACGACGTACAGGCCTTCGTGCGGGTCGCCAAGTCGGCGGACGTCGTGCCGCTCGTGCGCGTGCCCCAGTCGGAGTACTTCTTCCTAGCCCGCATGCTGGACGTCGGCGCGCTGGGGATTATCAACCCGCGCACCGAGTCCGTGGAGGAGGTCCGCAAGATCGTCGGTGCGATGAAGTTCCCGCCCCACGGGCGACGCGGCTACGGCCTGCGCAGCATCGTGACGGACCTAGACTTCAAGGGGGCCGCGGCCGAGATGGAATCGGCCAACCGCGAGTCCATGGTCATCATTCAGATGGAGACGCAGTCGTGCGTGGACAACATCGAGGAAATGGTGGCGGTAGACGGGGTGGACGCCACGATGGTCGGGCCGTTCGACCTCTCCGTGTCGCTGGGGATTCCGGGAGAATTCGAGCATCCCAAGTTCTGGTCGGCCTTTGACCGAATGGTCAAAGCCTGCAATGAAGTCGGAGTCGCTCCGGGCGTCCACTTCGGCAACACCAAGATGCTCCAACGCGCCCGGAATCACGGGGCGCGATTCTTGGTTTGCGGCACGGACATGTCGGTGCTGCTCAACGGGTTCCGGTCGATTCGAACCGAGATGGAAGCCGCTGCGCCGCACGCCGCTGGCAAGGCTGGCGGGTACATGTAGTGTCCGGGCGCCCGCTGCTCTCAAATCCGCCCGTGCCGAAGGTGCAGATGTGAAGCCGGTTCGCTGGGGAATCCTTAGCACGGCCCGGATTGGCACCCAAAAGGTGATCCCGGCCATGCAACGGGCCGACAATTGCGACATCGTTGCGATCGCGTCGCGAGACTTGAACAAGGCGCGCGAAGCGGCGGCCACACTAGGGATTCCCAAGGCCTACGGCTCGTACAAAGAGCTGCTGGCCGACCCCGAGATCGAGGCCGTCTACAATCCCCTGCCCAACCATCTGCACGTGCCGCTATCGGCACAAGCAGCGCGGGCCGGCAAGCACGTGCTGTGCGAGAAACCCCTGGCCCTGACCGCGAGCGAGGCCGGCGAGCTGATCCAGGCCCGAGACGCGGCCGGAGTATTGGTCCAAGAAGCCTTCATGGTGCGCTACCATCCGCAGTGGCTGCGGGCCCGCGAGTTGGTCCGTTCCGGCGAGATCGGCGACCTGCGCTCGATCCAGGGCTTCTTCAGCTACAACAACAGGGATCCCCACAACATCCGCAACATCGCCGACATCGGTGGCGGCGGCCTGTATGACATCGGCTGCTATCCGATCACCGGCGCGCGCTTTCTCTTCGAAGCCGAGCCGAGCCGTGTGGTGAGCCTGATCGAGCGGGACCCCGAATGGGGCATCGACAGGCTGACCTCAGCGATCTTGGAATTTCCTGGCGGACACGCCACATTCACGTGTTCTACCCAGATCACGCCGTATCAGCGCATGCAGATCTTGGGCACCAAGGGACGCATTGAAATCGAAATCCCGTTCAATGCTCCCGTGGATGTCCCCTGCCGGGTGTTCATTGACGATGGCAGCATCCTTGGCAACACGGGCGTCAGAGTTGAAGAGCTGCCCGTGACCGACCAATACACCGCTCAGGGAGAGGTGATCTCGCGAGCGATTCGCAACGCAGAGCCCTTGGAGTTTCCGCTCGAGAACGCAGTATGGGGCATGCGCATTATTGACGCGGTGTTCCGCTCCGCCGAGTCCGGCGGCTGGGAAGCCGTCTAGGGCGAGTACGCCCTTAGCTCAGCGGATTTAGACGATTTCGGCTAGGGGCCGGCACTTTGTGTTGCCTCGTCGGCATGTTTCGGATATATTGTTACTAGTTATCATCAAGTGGTAGCGATTTATCTGGAATTCGCGATGCAGGAACATGCCAAAGCGATCTTTCGTGAGCACGGCGGCCAGCTTCGCATGAGCGAGGCCATCGACCACGGGATCACACCGTATATGCTCTACGCTCTGAGGGATCGGGGTGTCGTCGAGCCAGTCAGCCGAGGCATCTACCGACTGGCAGAACTGCCTCCGCTCAGCGACCCGGACCTAGTCACGGTGAGCCTCCGCTATCCCAAGGCCGTAGTCTGTCTTGTCTCGGCGCTCGCGTTCCACGACATTACGACGCAGATTCCTCACGAGGTTTCCGTGGCGGTGCCTCGGGACTCGCGCCTCCCATCGCTCGATCACCCGCCTGTGCGGGCGCATCGGTTCTCGAAGGCAAGCTACGATGCCGGCATTGAAACGCATCGGATCGACGGTGCGGCGGTCAAGGTATATGACCGCGAAAAGACCCTGGCCGACTGCTTCAAGTTCCGCAACCAGATTGGCATTGACGTCGTGCTGGAGGCGCTGCGGCTCCACCGGGAACGCTATGGACTCAACCTTGGCCCGCTGCTCGGCTACAGTCGGGCGTGCCGGGTCGAGCGGGTGATGCGGCCCTATCTAGAGGCCAGTTTGTGAAGTACGTGCGCAATGTGCCCGCGTCCGTCCGGCAGCGCCTCCTCAGCCGGGCTAGGAGCGGCCATCGGCCTTTCAACGAGTTGCTGCATTATTTCGCCATGGAGCGGTTCCTCTATCGGCTGTCCCGGTCCGAACACGCCGAGCGGTTCGTCCTCAAAGGCGCGTTGATGCTACAGGTATGGCGTTCGCCTGAATTCCGTCCAACCATGGACATCGACCTACTCGGTCGGACCCGCAACGAGGAAGCGGAGATAGCCGCGCAGGTCCGGGAGATCCTGAGCGTAGAAGTGCAACCAGACGGTCTGATCTTCGATCCGACTTCCATCCGAACCCAACGCATCGCCGAAAGCGCCGAATACGAGGGGATCAGGATTCGGTTCCAGGGGGCACTTGGCACCGCACGAATCCACATGCGGATCGACGTCGGCTTCGGCGATGTCGTGTATCCTGGCCCGGAACCGGCGGAGCTTCCCGTGATGCTGGACTTCCCCGCTCCACAGATGCTCTGCTACAGCCGCGAAAGCGCTGTCGCCGAAAAACTCGAAGCGATGGTCAAATTGGGCATGCTGAACAGCCGGATGAAGGACTTCTACGACATCTGGTTGTTGTCCCGACAGTTCGACTTCGACGGCCGCAATCTGTCATCCGCCGTCAGGCTCACCTTCAACCGCCGGGGCACGGCGCTGTCCCCAGTGGTCGAGGCGTTCACGAGGCCCTTCGCCGACGACAAGCAGGTCCAGTGGTCGGCATTCCGGAACCGGCTACAACAAGAGCATGTGCCTGCCTCGTTCGCGGAAATCGTAGGCGCAACACGTGAGTTCCTGTCGCCCATCATCGCAGCGCTCGTCTCCGGCGACCCCAGCCCGACGCACTGGAGAGCAGCTGGCCCATGGACGTGACTGGCCCTTTCCGTTCCGGATTCCCTTTACCGTTTGGGAACACGCCCATTCGAGCGACAACCTGCGACCGCGACACGAAATCTCCGCTCGCGAACGCTGTATGGGGCATGCGCATCATCGACGCGGTGTTCCGCTCGGCCAAGTCAGGCAGCTCGGAAGCCGTGTAGGGCGACTGCGCCGGCAAATCAGCGGATCAAGACGATTTCGGCTAGGTCGCGGTTGAGATGGACGCACAACCGGCCCTGTTTGGGGTGTAGCCAAATCCCCTGCTCTGGGCCGACGTTGGGAATGTCCTCAACCCTGTCAACGAGCGTCCCGTCGATATCCTCCACCTCGGGGCTGAGGGGGCCGATGTGCAGGTGGGCGTGACACTGGGTGCGGAAGAAATGGCTGTTTTGCGCTAACCCCCACCGCCCTGGATAAAGCTCTTCCCCGCGGGCCACCGCTTTTCGCCAGAGCTCAGCGCGCAGTTGCGGGCTGAGATCCGCGGTTGATTGGTATCCCGCCACATGTGCCTTCGGCAGGGCCAAGTAGCGATTTGGCTTGTGGGGATTAATGTCTTTGAGGAAATATACTTCGTCCGTCGCCTGCTCGGCGGTGCCGCAAAGACTGCAAACACGGCTCTCCAAGCTCCCCGCCTTGGCGTGGTCACAGGGACAGTCCACCACGGGCATCGGCACCAGCGGCACCAAGCCAAAGAGCACGAGCAGCAAGACTTGGGCGATCCGCCCGCCGCGGAACCTAGCCCCGCGCTTGCTTGAGCGCTTCATGCTCCCCGCCCCCGAGGTGCTGATGGTGGCACTTGATTAGGAACTCGTCGGTCATGCCGGCGATGTAGTCGCACACGAGTTGGTGCAATGGTTCGCTGGCGAGTTGCTCCACGGAACTGCTCGGCAGCGCTTCCGGATGCTCCAGATAGTGCTGGAACAGCTCTTTGAGTCGGCTGGAGTATCCGCGTTCCTGGCTGATCCGAGCACTGGCCCGGTAGTAGGTTCTGGACAGCACGGAGCGCAGCTGCCTCATGGTCGAAGCCGTTTCGTCGGTTGGGCTCGCGATACGCGAAGGCAGGTGACGGACGTCCTCCCAACTGCCAACACCCGCCGACACCGCGGCCGAACGCGTGCCCTCAATCAGCCCCCGCACGAACCTCGCCATCAGCCGACGCTGGGATTCGTTGAGGATGCGCCGTTCCGGAGCGCTGGGGAACTTCGCCTGGACGTCGGCATGCAGGTCTCCGAATGCGGGCACCGCCGAGCAGATGTCGGAGACCGTCAGGAACTTGTCAGCAACGGCATCCTCAAGATCCGCACTCAAGTAGGCGATCTCGTCGGCACCATCGACCAGCTGTGCCTCGAGTGTAGGGCGCAGATGGGGCAAGTACTCCTGATGCGATGGTTCAGCGGGGTCCAGTTCGCGCGAGTGCTTAAGCAGGCCTTCGCGCACCTCGAACGTGAGGTTCAGACCGCGAAACGCCGCATAGCGGCGTTCAAAGTGCTCCACAATGCGCAGCGCGTGAAAGTTGTGGTCAAACGACGAGCCTACGAGGCGCATCTGCTCGTCCAGGGCTGACTCCCCGGCATGGCCGAAAGCCGGATGACCGAGATCGTGGGCCAGGGCAAGCACCTCGACCAAATCCACATTCAGTCCGAGCGCCGTCGCGACCGTCCGCGCAACTTGGGAGACCTCGATGGTGTGGGTCAGCCGGGTCCGGCTATGGTTGGAGTTCGGAAGCGTCGCGACCTGCGTCTTGCCTGCCAGGCGCCTGAACGCCCGCGAATGAATCACGCGGTCGCGGTCATGCTGGAACAGCCCGCGATAGGAGTCGGGATCTGGGGGTTCCGCGTGCTTGCGCAACAGCGACTGCTCTTCCGGAAACCGGAGTCGGGAAAGCATCGCGCCCTGCGGGGTCAGCTTCCCTCGCCCAGTGTTTCCATCAGATCTGCTGCCAGAGGGCTGGCGGGACTGTTCGCAGCTTGAATCTCCGAGAGCATGTCTCGGGCCCGCTGCGGGTCGCTTTGCAGCAGCGTCCGCGCGACCTCAATGGACGCGCGGTCCTTCGGGACCGCCCGCGTGGGGTTGTCGACGATCGCTTGGAAATGTTCTCTGGCCGCTTCGACATCGCCCTCGGCGAGGAGCATCCCGCCCAGGGCCAGCCTGGCCAGCGCGGGGTACTCGCTGCCCTTGCCGCGCACCGCCGTTTCAAAATGCGCCTTGGCCTCGACCGCGTTGCCCTGTTCGCGATCCAACAGCCCGGAATAGTAGGCCGCCCCGGTCGCCGCCGCCGTGCCAGCGTAGTCTAAAGTGACCTTGTCCAGGGCGCGCGTGACCTCTTCGACGCGTTCGGCCTCGGTTGCGAACGTCGTGACTCCGGGAACAGTCTCGGTAGTCACGACCCCGCCGTACAAGGTAGTAGCCTTCAGCAGGGCGGCTTGGGAGTCGATCCCCCTTTGCCGCGCGTAGCCGCCGTACCCAACTCCTCCAACGAGCAAAACCAGGGCGGCTATTCCGCCTCCAACGAACTGCTTGCGGTGCGACGAGAAGTACTCGACCCGTTCACCGACTTCTTCGACGAAGCGGTCACGCTTGAGGTCTTTGCGACGGAATCTTTGCAATGCGTCCCCCTAGAGCCGATACCGTAAAGGGGCTTTCATTTCGGCACCGCCCTCGTCTCTATATTAGCTTGAGCGGCAAACGCGAATAGTCATTCACCGACACGGGTAGCGGTCGCTTCGACTTTGTCGCCGAAGCTGGCCAGCAGCCGGCTTGGCTGTACCACCGAGGTTCTTTCTGGGGCGGTGGCCCCGACCACGCAGCGGCTAGCAGATTCCACCTCGTGGTGCGCGACATCGATTGCCGGAGCGCTACCGTCGGCTCTGGCCCCTACAGTTTTCGGTAGAGGATATTGCGGTATTCGACCTTGAATGGCGGCCCAGTGTGCATTTGGAAACCAATCAATCCCTCGGGCGTGAAGTTCTCCGAATCCTCGTCGATCGTTCCGCTGACTAGCCGACCGTTCAGGATCTGCAACATCACAGGACCGCGAGCAATGATGTGGTACTGATTCCAGCCGCCGACGTTCATCACTCCGCGTAGCAACGTCTGGTCGCCCAGGCTTGCCAGCTGCTTGTACTTCGGCCCGTCCGTGATGCGGGTCAGCAACCCGCGGCGGGCAAGCACGACGTGGCCGGGCCGGCGTCCGCGCTCCTCGTGCAGGTTGGCCGCAAACCCGATCCGAAAATCCAAGTCCGCCTGATAGCCCTTGAGAACCCACTTGCCTACGTCGGGGAGCTCGACGCTGCGGTATTGGATGCCGCTGTTGGCACCGCCCAGCCTGAACTCGACCTTCAGCTCGAAGTCCTTGACGGTGCCTCCACGCCAGATCAAGAAGTTGTTTTCCTCGACTACTTTCTCCGGGGTGCTCTCGCCGATGATGGCACCGTCTTCAGCACGCCAAAAGGTCGTGTCGCCATCCCAACCGCCCAGCGTCTTCCCGTCGAAGATGGGGACGAATCCCGTGCTGTCGTCGGGCTCATAGGTTGGGTAGAGGCCGCCGAACCGTCCCCTGCCCTCAGGCGCTTGTGCGGCGGTCTCGGTGACCCACATCGTTCCCAATAGGCACGCGAGCGCAGCCCCGACTAGCGCAATACGTGCGGACCTAAGTCGCTCGGCCACTGGATTTCTCCTCGTTGCTTGGGTCACTGCCGATTCACCGCCCACTTGAAACCGCGCACCAGAAGGTCCTGAAATGTCGGGTCATCCCATGTAGCGGGCCCGTGTCCGAGGGTGGTTCCGAAAACCCGCGCACCACGGTAATCGTTCGTCCAGACCATCGGGTGCTCGTTGCCAGTCTCCGGATCGACGGCGGACACCAACGACTTGGCGCCCGGCCACAGCTTGTCGATCACATAGAGTTCGTCCATCGGGGTCACCCAGTCTAGCGGGAATCCCTCCATGGCCGGGTGGTTCACGTCCTTTACTTGAACAGCGATCCGATGCTGCCGCGTGTGGCGGCGGGTGGTCACTCCCAAGAACTCGCGCCACTCGTCGGACTCGAGCGCCCGATACGAGTGCATTGCGCAATGGATCACGACCGCGGGCGGGCCGCCGTCGTGTCCGGCGACGATCTTGCGAACGAATTCGGCGTCGTCGACGTTGGCATAGCACTCGTTGTGGACCACTATGTCGTAGCCTTCCGACCAGTTGGGCTGGTTGTAGATGCGGGCCTTGGTCGTAGTCCAAGTTGACCGGCCCTCAGTCTCCAGCGCGACTGTCCAATTGACGGGCGCCTCGGACGCCATGACGTCCATGAGGACCTTCGTCTCACCGGCATAGTCATGGCAGCACCCGCCGGTGATGACGAGCGCGCGAATGCGCTTCTGGCCAGCGAAGGGATCGGGGGGCCTGCGACGCCTCGGCTCCGCATCAGCCTGCGTGTCTGGCTCTCGCTGGGCCGCCTGAGACGCGCCTGAGGCTGCCTGCGGCAGTGCTTTCGGCAGCAGCAGTGCCATTGCCAGGATTGCCGGACAAATTCGTGTCAGATTCTTCCTCAAAGAACCACTCCTTGCGGCGAGCCAGTCGCCATGGAAGCTTACCGTCAGGCTCATCGATGTCTATCGGTAGCGGTACAACTTGACGCGTTGGATCGGGCCGTTGCGACTCGAGTCTCCGCCAAGCCGCAGGCCCCGCCCCTGACCGCTCTCGTCACCGTTCAGCCGACGTCCGGGCAGCCATCGGCCGTTTACGAACGTGCCCTCCTCGATCGACAAGAAGCCCGCGATGGGATCTCCAGGTGTGTTCGGGCGGAACTCGACGCTCAAGGGACCGCTGCCCGCCACGATGTACTCGTCGGGGCCGACTGCGATGAAGAGCCCCCCTACGCGGCCCTCAAGTCGAGGCCACCTCGGCGGCCCTCCTGCTGGCGAGGACTGAGGCGCGCCAGAGGATGCTCCCCCAGCCGACGGTTGAGCTGTTGGAGGCATGGGCGGCCCCCGCCGGCGGGGATAACTCACCACGAGAACGTAGTCGCCTAGCGGAATCTCTTGCGGCTCTTCACCCGGACTCACCAAGGCGCCAGACATCGTCCCCATCCCCTGATGCTCCAAAATCAGAGGGGCGACCTGCGCGAGCGTCTCGTAACTCTGCGCGAGCGGTAAATCAGCCGGTTCCGTCGGCGCTTCGACATTGGAGCCCAAGCCGAGCGAGTCAATCGCGAACGGAGCAAACCCGATCGCATCATGTTTGCCGATCGCGTAGAACACATTGAACGCCCCGCTGTCTCCCTGGGTTTCGGGGACAAACAGCGGATTGTTAGCAGTGTGGTAGCGACCCCACAGGGTGATCACATCCGGGGAGTAGCTGTTGGGAGTCAAGATGTCGATGGACGGCCCGCCGGCCTTCCAGACATCAGCTACCTCTGGCGCCGGGCCGCCGCTCGGATACATTCCCGGCGTCCGCCCGCGCCCCGACGGGAACGCGTTCACGAACATGGGCAGTGGGTACTCCGCCTTGCCGGCAGCGGCCACGTGATTGACGTAGATCGCGTAGAACCACGCCGCAAACGCCTCTTCAGTATGGATGCTCTCGCCGAACACCTCCGGCCAAGACCCTGAGGTCTTCGACCCGGACGCTTCCCACATCCCCCGCAGCTGCGGGTGCAGCGTGTCCTTGTGACTGCCGATGTAGTCCAGCAATTCCGGCGGAACAGGCCCCTCGTATGCCTCGTTGGCGACCTTGCTGCGGTCGCGTGTATCGGTGAATCGGCCGGTTTCGTTTTCGACCTGGACCATCACGACCCGCCGCGACACATCGACTTCCTTGATGTGGCGCATAAGGACAGCAAAAGCCTTCGCGTCGGCGTCCCGATTGGCAACGCTGAAGGTGGAGAGGGCCTCAATGCCATTGCCGTCCTTGTCTTCGATTCGCGGAAACCTGTCCTGATTCGTCTTCACCCACTCGGGGACGTAGCTGGACATCGCGTTCTTCCAACTCCCGAACCACAGGAAGACGATCCGCATGTCGTGCCGCTCCGCCTCGCGGATCTGGCCGTCCACCAAAGAGAAATCAAACTCTCCTTCCCGCGGTTCGAGGAACTCCCAGTAAACCGGAGTCAGAACCGTGTTGATGTGCATCGCCTTCAGGCGGGGCCAGATCGGCCGCAGGTAGTTGAGGTCAGACGCGCTGGAATTGTGGAGTTCCCCGCCCAGAACCAAGAAGGGTTCGCCATCGACGATCAACTGAGTCGCTGTCCCTTGCTCCGCGAGGTGAGGGATCGGCGCCGATGTGCCGTTGCTTGTCTGGGAGAGTGCCGCGTGTGGAGCCAGTAGCAAGACCGATGTCCAAATGAAGCCGAACCGTATTCGCATGAGTCCGTACCCTTCCAGCACTGCCCGCAAGACGCTGGAGATCTTGTCCCTCACGCTATCGCTACTGTGCGGCGAGCACGAGTCAGTCTCTCGCTTTCGGCACTTGCGCCAATCTAGTGTGCCATACCGGCTGGCTTGACGTTTGGCATTTCCAACCTGGCCAACCATCCCACTCGGCTCACACTGGCTACTGACTCTGGCAATAGCAATGGGATTGTAATTGCGGGATGAAATTCAGGTCAGGCGATCAGATCATGAACGACCTGGCCATGTACATCCGTCAGCCGGAAGTCGCGCCCGGCATAGCGGAACGTGAAGCGCTCATGGTCAAAACCCAGCAAATGCAGCAGCGTGGCATGCAAGTCGTGGACGTGGACCTTGTCCTGTTCCGCCCGGAATCCGAATTCGTCAGTCGCTCCATGGACATAGCCGCGCTTCACGCCGCCCCCGGCAAGCCACATCGAAAAGCCGTAAGAATTGTGGTCCCGGCCGTTCTTGCCGTGATTCGACCCAAACGCGCTGAGCTCTACGACTGGCGTACGCCCAAACTCGCCTCCCCAGATCACCAGCGTGTCGTCCAGCATGCCCCGCTGCTTCAGATCGGTGAGCAGTGCCGCGATCGGCTGGTCGCATTCACCGGCAAGCTTGCGGTGGTTCGATTCGATCTCGGCGTGGGAATCCCAGGGTTGCCCCGCCCCGTGCCAGACTTGAACGAACCGGACACCCTTCTCAAGCAATCGGCGGGCAATCAGCATTTGCCGCCCGTGCAGCGTGTCACCGTACATCTCGCGGGTGGCAAGAGTTTCCTTACCGATATCGAACACATCCGCAGCCTCCATCTGCATGCGGAAGGCGAGTTCGAAGGATTGAGTTCTTGCTTCAAGCAGGCTATCTGCCTCGCGCTCGCGAGCATGAGACGCGTTGAGCTTGGCAAGCAAGTCCAACTGCTGCCGTTGGGCATCCTGGGATGCGAAGGGGCTTCTGACGTTGGCAATCAGTTTGTCTGGCGTGGTGTACTTCGTGTCAATGTGCGTGCCTTGGTAGGCCCCGGGAAGGAAGGCCGCGCGCCAGTTCTTCGCCCCCCAGATCGGGTAGCCGCCAGGGCATAGCACGACAAACCCGGGGAGGTTGCGGTTCTCGCTCCCCAAGCCGTACGTTAGCCACGATCCGAAACTCGGGCGCGACTGCTGCGTGGTGCCCGTATTCATCATCATCAGCGAAGGCCCGTGATTGGGGACCTCGGTGTGCATCGAATTGATCACGCACAGATCGTCCGCGTGCGCCGCCACTTGCGGGAAGATCTCGCTGACCGGAATGCCGCTCTGGCCGTAGCGGTCGAACTGGAACGGCGAGGGGAACGCGGCACCGGTTCGGCGCTCTGTCCGGAGATGGATGGGAAGCGACTGGCCGCCGTACTTCTTCAGCGCGGGCTTGGGGTCGAACGTGTCAACCTGCGAGGGCCCGCCATTCATGAAGACATGGATGACGCGCTTCGCCTTCGCAGCCTGTGGAGGCGCCTTCGGGGCCAATGGGTCGGTAGGGTCGTAGCTCGCAGCGGCGCGCTCGGATGCGAGCATGGCACCCATCGCGCTCCACCCCATGCCCATCGTGGCATCGCGGAGGATCTCGCGCCTTGTCGGACCAGATCGCAGCTTCATCTATCTACACACCCGTCGGCCAGGTCGAAGTGCCAGGCTCCCCGCACCAATTCTAGCCATATAACCGGTCAGCTGAGCGACAATGCCGCCGAATGCTGCGAATTCCGTGGCATTTGCCGAGCCGGTCAATAGATCTGTTGCGTCTTCCCTTTGACGTCTTCGGGTGGCGCCACGCCCCGAGCGAGCATCACCTTGTGGAGAGCCTCGATGGTGACGGCGGACGGCTTGAAGTTTCCGAACCTGTAGCCGATTGCGATCGTCAGCGGTGTCCAACCAAAGCGGTTCTCGCGATTCCATCTCTCGATGTCCGCTCCCTTGGCGTCGAGGAACGCGACCACCTGGGGCAGATTCTTGTAGGCTGCTCCGTGCATCACGGTTTCACCGTTGGCATCGACCGCGTTGATGTCCGCGCCAAGCTCTAGCAAGACTTCCAAGGCTTCCAAGACCTCGGGCTCGGTTCCGGCATCTTCGCCGGGAGAGCGCGTGCCTAGCCCGGCAGCGGCCATCAATGGAGTGCTTCCATCGTCGTTCCCGATGGTAGTGTCTGCACCGAGCCTCGCTAGCGTCCGCAACAGTTCTGCGTCAGCACTCTGGGCCGCGAGAAAGAACGGTGTTGCGCCACGTTTGCTAAGCCGGGTGTTGCCAAGGTTCACGTGCTTGGTCATCTTCCGGTTCAGGTCCGCGCCGTGCCCGGCCATCCATTCGACGAACTGAAGGCTAGTCATCTTCCCCGAGCCCTGCGGAGGAGGGTCGTTGTCACCGTGGCCGGGCTTGCGGACCCTAGCGAGCGCATGCAGCGCGGTGTATCCCGTCACCGCGGCATTCGGGTCCGCTCCGGCTTCCACGAGCTTGGCGGCGAGTTCGTAATGGGCGTTCTCGACGGCAAGCAGCAATGCAGTCGCACCGTAAGGCGGAGCTCCGTGGTATCCCCGCGCTCGGCTGGGCTCGTCTGCGGGAGGGCGGATCATGTCGTTGGGGTCAGCACCGGCGTCCAACAACACCCGAGTGACCTCGATGTGCCCCTCACGCACGGCGAACAGCAGCGGCGTGAAGCCCGAGGCTAGTCGCAGGCCGATGTCGGAGCCCTTGTCCAGAAGTTCCTGAACAACCTCCGCATGGCCCTCCGCCGCGGCCCACATCAGTGCGGACTGCCCGCTGATGTCCTCTCGGGTCCCGACCTCGGCCCCGTGAGCGAGCAATGCCTTGACGGTATCGACGTCGCCCGTCCGCGCAGCGGTCATCAGCACGGTCTCGCCACCGCGCAGCGTCACATTCGGATCCGCACCAGACTGCAGCAGCAATTTCGCCATCGCGGCGTTGCCGTTCTCGCATGCCAGAAACAAGGGCGTAATCCCGTAGCGGTTCGAGGCTCCCGCCCGTGCCCCGGCCTCGAGCAGCAGTTGCGCCACGGCCATGTCATTGCCATGCACTGCCCAGTGCAGCGCTGTCATGCCGTCGGCTTGACCCGCGTTCGGATCGGCCCCCTGTCGCAAGAGGGCTCGGACGGTGTCCTGCTGGCCTTCCTCGGCCGCGTTCGCAAGTGCAGGTAGGGTGCTAGCGGCCGGCAATGAGACTGCGAATAAGGCCAGACCTCCGAATAGGGTGCCTACCCGTTTTGCCAGTTCGCGCACTTCCGTTGACGCCATCGCCCGTTGGCTCAGATGCTGAGCGGTTGCAAGAGCTCGTCGATCGTTCCCTGGCTGTCGGCGAAACTGTCGAGATGAATCCCGGCCTTCTCGAGCAGCGTCAGGTGGAGGTTTGCCAGTGGCGTCGGCTCGTCGTACTTGATGTGACGCCCCCCCTGCATGCTGCCCGCCGCTCCTCCGGCCACCAAGATCGGAAGGTTGGTGTGGTCGTGCACGTTTGGATTCCCCATGCCGCTGCCGTACAGGTAGAGCGTGTGGTCCAGCAGCGAGCCGCTGCCGTCGGGAGTGGACTTGAGCTTTTCGAGGAAGCCCGCGAACAGCGACACGTGAAAGGCGTTGATCTTGGCCACCTTAGCGATCTTCTCGGGGTTGTTGCCGTGATGGGTCAGCGGGTGGTGCGGCTCGGACACTCCCGCTTCCGGGTAGGTGCGCGTGCTCGTCTCGCGGGCAAGCTGGAACGTGATCACCCGCGTAATGTCAGCCTGCATCGCGAGTACCTGAAGATCGAACATCAGCTTGGCGTGGTCTGAGTACGCGACCGGGACACCCGCCGGGCGATCCAGATCAGGCAGTTCGCTGTTCTCGGTCTCGGCCTCAGCCTTCTGGATTCTGCGCTCGACCTCGCGAATGGAGTCCAGGTACTGGTCGACCTTGGCCCTGTCCTCCGACCCAAGCTCGGCTTGCAAGCGTGCCGTGTCGTCCAGGACCCAGTCGAGCAGGCTGGCTTTGCGACGCAACGCCTCGCGGCGCTCGTCGGAGGTCCCGCCCTCTCCGAAAAGGCGCTCGAACACCAGTCGAGGATGGGCCTCGGCTGGCAGCGGGGTGGTCGGCGACGACCACGAGAGGTTGTTCTGATAGACGCACGCGAATCCGTTGTCGCACTGCCCGACCATCGACATCAGGTCCATGGCCATCTCCAGAGATGGCAGGCGGGTCTGCTGGCCGATTTGCTTGGCCGCGATCTGGTCGACGGTCGTGCCGAGGTGATAGTCCGTGCTCTCGGTCCACTTCGCCTTCGCCGCGCTGAGGAATCCCGCGTTGGATGTCGCGTGAGTGCCGGGATAGGAGTTCTTCAACTCCATGTTCGTAAGGACCGTGAGATGGTCGGACACCGGAGTCAGCGAAGACAGCGTGGTAGAGAGCTCGCCCAGCTTGCCGCTCTCGCCGGGAGGCGTCCAGCGGGTGATGTCGCTGCCCATCGGGACGTAGACGAAACCGAGCCGGCGCACCGGCTTGGCCGGCGTCTTGTCCAACGCCGTCAAGGACGGGACCATCGCGTCGAGGAGGGGCAGCGATAGCGTTACCCCGGTGTTCCGCAGGAACGTGCGGCGCGGAAGCGCCTTCTTGGTAACGATCATCGCGACCTCCTCATCTGGAACGGCGTGCTCGAGGCTATCCCTAGGATAAGCGAAGAAAAGCGGAAATTGTCCTTGCGTGCAGTGTTTACGATTTTCCGGACCGCCGGCGCGTCATGGTGCTCGACTCCCCTTCCCAGCGCGAAAGTCAGCAGTTTTTCCGCCAGTGCGCTGGCGAAGAGCTCGGGGCGGTCCAGCAGTGCTTGCTCCAGATCGCTGACGCCAGCGACGTGCGTGCCATCGGCAAGCTCTCCCGAAGGATCGATCGGTTCCCCGCCGTCGACCGTGCGCCAGCGACCGACCGCATCGTAGTTCTCCAGCGCGAAGCCCAAGGGGTCCATCGGGTTGTGGCAGCTAGCACATGCCGGATTGGCTCGATGCTCTGCCAGCCGTTCCCGCACGGAGAGCTTGCCCGAAACCGTGGTGTCCTTCAGCTCCGGCACGTCCGCTGGCGGAGGCGGGGGCGGCATCCCGAGGATGTTCTCCAGGATCCACTTGCCGCGAATCACCGGCGATGTGCGCGTCGCATAAGAAGTCACGGTCAGGATGCTGCCGTGGCGCAGCAGCCCGCCCCTGACACTGTCGGGTGGGAGGTCCACCCGTCGGAAGCGGCTGCCGTAGACGTGCGGGATGCCGTAGTGCTTGGCCAGGCGCTCGTTGACGAACGTGTGCTTGGAGCGCAACAGGTCGAGCACGCTCCGATCCTGTCGTATGACATCCTCCAGCAGCAGTTCGGTCTCGCGGCGGAATGCCTGGCGGAGATTGTCGTCAAAGTCCGGGAAGATGCGCATGTCCGGCCGGACCGAGGCAAGATTGCGGAGGTGCAGCCACTGAGCCGAGAAGTTGTCGACCAGAGACTCAGACCGCGGGTGGGCCAGCATGCGGCGCACGTGACCTTCCAACACGGCGGGATCGCGCAACCGGCCTTGGACGGCGCTGTTGCGCAACGGGGCGTCGGGCAAGCTGCTCCAAAGGAAAAAGGAGAGCCTGGAAGCCAGTTCAAGGTCAGATATGTGATAGGCAGTGCCGGGTTCTATGCCGGGCGGGTCGCGCTCGATGCGGAACAGGAAATTAGGGCTCACCAATACCGCCGCAAGGGCATGCTCGATGGCTGCATCGAAGCCCTCCGCGCCGACCGCTTTGGCTCGGGCCTGTTGATAGAAACCGAACGGGCCGCTGACCTCGGCGGCCGAGACCGGGCGGCGATAGGCCCGGGTCGCGAGATTGCGGACGATTTCTTGGGCGCAGGCGTCTTCTTCGCCCGGCGATGCCGGACGGCAGACGAAGATCCGCTCGCGACTGGGAGTTTCGCCCGGACCGCTGGAGGCGTAGGGCCCGGTGATCGTGATCGAGAAGATCGCGGGCTGGACGCGCCGGTGCCTGTAGAAGTTGAAACGCGCTTGGTATGGCTTGCGCTGCGTCTCGACTAGAAACGATGAGTCCTTCAGGAAGGTCGCGCCGATTTCACGCGGCCCGGCCTTGAGATTGAGGCGTGCCCTGAGGTGCCTATCCGCGTTGCGGTGGTCGTCACCCCTGGGCGGCGGCTTGACCTCCAACAGTGCCAGCCGCTCCCGGTCCACCAGCAATTCCAGGTGGTGTGGCCTCGTCAACCCCTCGATGTCCTCGTTCCGGTCGCGCGCCAAGCGCACCGAGATCTCGTACTCTCCGTCCACAGGGAACGTGTGCGGCACCAAGGCACCGCCTCGCGTGCCGAGCGGCAGACCCGGTATGTGCCGTTCCTGGGTGAGATCGGGCGGCAGCCGGATCGTGACTGCGTCGGGCAGGCGCCCTACGCGGCCCACCGCCAGGCGCGAGATCTTCTCGGCCGCGGACACGTAGCGTTCCAACAGTAGCGGCGGCAAGTCGCTGACGGTGATGTTGTCAAAGCCGTGGCTGGCCTCGTCACTAGGCAGGAGATCGTCAACGCTCACTTGCAAGTGGAGCAGGTCGCGGGCCGCATTGCGGTACTCGGTGCGATTCAGGCGCCGGAACGTCGGCGTGCGCCCGGGATTGGGGTCGGAGGAAGCGAGGCTGTCGAGTTCCGAGGTCAGCGACTGCAGCGCTTTCCGGTATTCGGCTTCGTCCGGCTTGGGCATGCCGACCGGCGGCATTTGGCGGCCGCGCAGCTTGCGCACTACGCCTTCCCACGCGTCGGTATCGTGCGATACAGCGGCCGCAGCCAAGCTCTCGAGGTCAAGACCTGCGGTCTTGGTGGCGGAACCGTGGCAGGCCAGGCAGTGTTGCGCGATGGTCTGCCGAAAGGGAGCAGCGTCGCTATCGGGGCGGGATTGCGCCGCTGCCGGAATCCCTACGAGCAAGCCGCAAACGGCGGCGAGCGCGCAAATCACGAGGTGATGCTGCCATCGCTGCATGGGACATCGCCCAAGATGATCGTAGCAAGGCACGCGCACAATCGCTGCACCCGATTCAATCCCGGAAGGCGAACTCGTTGGTCATCATCAGCACTTGCGCATAGCGCTCGGTCGCCGTGAGCGGCAGCTCGTGGCGCCGCGGAAAGCCCTCTTCAGCACTCCAAGATTGCGGCTCCATTCCAGACTCGCGCTGCTCCGCTGCCAAGACTTCCTCGATTTGCGGCGACCACCGAAAGGAATCGGATTCGTAGTCTCCTAGCGAATCCACCACGAAATCGAGGTGCTCGCCTTCGACGACATCCAAGGCCTTGAAGACTGTCTCGACTTCGAATCCGCGCACGACCCAACTCGCGAGCACGCCCCGCTCGGACGAAACCAACCAGCCGCGGATCCCGTTTGAGTAGTTGAACCGCCGCCCCTGAGAGCCCAGCACGTGACCGAGTGTCCCCTCGATTGTCACATCGAGCGTGCGGGGGGCTGTCCAGCGCCTTACTACAGCGCTATCCAAGCCATCGCCGGGATGCCCGCCAGTCGGTGTTAGGCTGGCCCGGCCCGTCTCCGGCGCCGGGTACATCGGCGCCGGCTGCACCCGCTCGCCGACCATGTGCCCCATGCTCTTGAACCGCTTGATCGCGCCTGCTTCCATATCAAGCTGCGCTGTCCCATGCAGCCATGCTGGCGCACCGGGCTCGTGCTGGCGCAGCCCGGCCTGCGCCCCATCGGAGCCGACTAGGAATGCCAGACCCTCTCGGCGCTCCTGGTCCGTCGGCGAGCGGCCAAGAATCTTGCGGTGCAACAGGTCAACGCATTTTGCGGGCTCGCCACACGCGGCGGCTGCCGCGCGAGCTTGGTCAGCCAAGAACGAGCTGTTCATCAAGAACAGCGCCTGCTGCGGAACGGTCGTCAGCTGACGCCTCGGCGTGTGCTCCTCCGGATTGGAAAAGTCGAAGGCCCGCATGAGCGCGGATGGCTCTTCGCGCGACACGTACGCGTAGATCGTGCGGCGCGGTGAGGCCGGCTGGGCACTGAGTTCGAACGGAGGCCCGCCCGTCGTGGTGTCCAACTTGCCCGCTACCGAGAGCATCGTGTCGCGCAATGCTTCGAAGCTGAGGCGCGTGCGGTTCTGCCGCCATAGCAAGCGGTTGGACGGATCCTCGGCGACGCCTTCAGCCTTGCTCTCACTGCTCTGGCGATAGGCCTTGGACAGGACGATGCGGCGGATCAGATTCTTGGTGGACCAGCCGTCCTCGGCGAATTCCGTCGCGAGGTAGTCCAGAAGCTTGGGGTGGGAGGGCGGATCCCCCCGCCTGCCGAAGTCACTGGGAGTGCGCACCAAGCCCTCGCCGAACAAGTGCCCCCAGACGCGGTTGACGAACACTCTCGCAGCGAGCGGGTTCTCGGCGCTGCCTATCAAGCGCGCCAGTTCGAGCCGCCCGCTGCCCGAGCGGAATTCTGGCGGTCCCGACAACGCGGAGAGGAACTTCGCCTTAACCTCGGCGCCCTTGTCGTGTTGGTTGCCGCGCACGAAGACATAGGTTGGCTGAAGAACCCTCGCATCGTTGGTCACCATGGCATGGCGAGGCCCGCCTCGGTGACTCCAATCCCGCATGACGGCATCGTATTGCCACTTCAGGGCTTTCATGACGTTGGAATCGCCTTCGTTCTGGACCCACCAGAAATCATCTACGGGGATGTCAGTCGGAGATCCGCTGCCTCGCAGGGCCAGCCGCAGAGCCTCACGTTCCGGGTCGGGCCAGCGATAGTCGCTGTCAGCGTCTACGATCCGTTGAGCCAGTTCGGTCGCCCCGCCGGGCGTGTCCAGCGCGGCAAACGCTTGGACTGACGGTCCCACTAACCCGCTGAGATACTCGCGCCAGCGCTTGAGCACGTATAAGTTGAGGTCTTTCTCCTTCGAGAGCGCCTCGACTTCTCGGTTGCCTTGCTCGCGAGAGGCCCAAGCCGCTTCGAGATAGCGAGCCAATTCCTTCGGCTGGCGGAATTCCCGAACATGGTCTTGCAGTCGTTCCTCGCGGTAGGTGTCAAGCCACTTGCGGCGCTCGGCAAGCTTCTCCCGGAAGAACTCTGTCTGAAGGTCCGAGCCGAAAGGTTCGAGCGGCACGGGCTCAAGAACGTTCGGAGAGTTCAGGAATACGCTGTAGAACGAATAGTAGTCCTTCTGCGAGATCTGGTCGAATTTGTGGTCGTGGCAGCGGGC
>JAJDZN010000155.1 GCA_022824585.1 Bryobacterales bacterium
GCCGTGGGCACCCCGGCCATCCCTTGGCTCGGCAACCGCGAGATCGTATTCCAAGGCGCTTCGCGCTCCTAATTCCGATGTCTCGCCATGCACCGTGCCCCCAAACTAGGTGTCCATATCGATAATGAAAATCGGTGTTCAGCGTTCCGCTTGGACCGCTTCGGCCCAAGCGCTGAGCTCCTGCTTAAGGATTTGCACTGTGTCGCTACGCACGTCAGAGAGATCTTGGCTCTCGCCTATATCTTCATCTAAATCATAGAGTTCCGGTCCGTTGTTGCCGTTCTGAACTAATTTCCACTTTCCCTTGCGGACGGCCGCCTCGGAACGGATGCGCCAATACAGCGTCCTAGACGCAAGCGGCTCTTGGTCAAGCAGCAAGCGCGTCAGGCTAGTGCCGTCCAAAGGGTGAGGGCTAGCAACACCGGCGAGTTCGAGCAGCGTTGGCATGATGTCAAACGTCGCGGCGAGGTCGTGGGAAACACCCGGAGTGATCGTGCCGGGCCACCAAGCGATGGCCGGCACGCGATGGCCGCCCTCGTAGACGTCGGTCTTCTGGCCCCGAAGAGGGCCGTTCTCGGAGATGTTGTGATAGCCGCCTTGGTACGTCAGGTAGCCGCCGTTGTCGGAGGTAAATATGACCAAGGTGTTATCCGCGAGACCTTGGTCCCGCAACGCCTCGAGAATGGAACCCACGCTCCCATCGACAGCTTCGACCATCTTGTTGACTTGCGAAGACACGTCGAGGCTCTCCAATTCGCCGAGTTTCGATAGATTGTGATAGTTGCCGCCTTCGATGCGGTAGCCCTTGTCGTCCGGCCCCTGCCAAGGGAAGTGGATGGCAAGATGCGCCACATACAGGAAGAACGGCGCGTCTCGGTGGCGCTTGATGAAGTCCACACTGTGCTGCGTGATCAGGTTGACGCCATAGCCCTCCTCGGGAGAGAGTTCTTGGTTGTGCCACCAGTCCGGGCGACCTGACCTGTCAATGTGAGAGTGGTGATCGCCGTCGCCGCTCGCCAGCCCCCGGAAGTCGTCGAAACCCTGATCGGTCGGCATGTGGGGTGGGTGGTAGCCCAAATGCCACTTTCCGTACATGCCTGAGACATAGCCTGCGCTGGCGAGTACCTCAGGCATGGTCACAGCGTCGAGCGGGAGTCCGGTGTCGTAGTCCTCGACGCCAGACAGAGCACTTTCGAAATCCCTGCCAAATCGTTGCGGATAGAGCCCGGTTAGTAGCGATGCCCGCGTGGGCGTGCACATCGGGCCGTTGGAATGAAAATCACTGAACCGCAGACCTTCGCTGGCCATGCGGTCAAGATGCGGCGTGGCGTTGCGGACGCTGCCATACGCGGCGATGTCTCCATATCCCAAGTCGTCAGCCAGAATCACGACGAAATTGGGCTTGTCATGCTCGAGAGCTGAAGAGCACGCTGACAGCGCTAGAAGCGCCAAGCAGGCCAAAGAGCATGACTTCATGGCCGACAGTCTATCGGGAAACCCGGCGGGGTCAACGGAGAATCTCCCGGAACTTGTACGCAGTCTTTGCGGATCGGGCGAACTTCGGATCGAGCAAAGGCGATTCAGGTGCACGTCAACCACGCCAGACTGACGGACACCTCGCCCGCCGGGCATCTGGAATGAACCCGCGCCGTCCAGCTGCTCACTAGCACGACCTCGGCACCGTCGGAGAGCACAAAGGTGTCGGGATGAGCTGGACTTAGGCTGCGCGCGCGAGTCGCTGGTAGAGATACAGCGAACGAAGACGGTTGGTTAGACTTGGCGAGTCTTTGCCAAGAGCGCATATCGCCACTTGCGCAAGTGAGCAGCCACTCGCTTATGGCATCTAGCTGCTCAGACGAACTTACACGTTCCAACTGATCAGAAAACTCCGCAGCTGTGCCCGCACCGAAGCGGGCTCGCGCGAGCCGCACTAGCATTTTGCGCTGCCCTTTGGCTTTACCTCGGGCCTCTGCTCGGGCCTCTCCCTCAGCGATCCATTTTTCAGACCACTTCACCACGTTCTCGCTCAGCATCTGCTTCACCTCCGCTAGTGCCCGCAAGCCCGCAACCGGCTTAGTCCCTCCTCGGGCAGGTACGTCGCCAGAACCACTTCAAGAAACTAGTTTGTGATCACTGCCCTTAGCCTAGCGTGGTTCGGGGTGCTCGCACAGCCAAGTAGCGCGCATGCTTGGCTTGAACCGCTGCGACTAGCGCTCGGCGCGGCACTGGCAGCGCTGCAACGCAGCGGATGCCAAGGAGTCAGAACCGCTTGATCACCTTCCGAGGGGCCAGCGCTTCGTTGCTCGCGGCCATGCTGCCGAGGGCACTCGTCCAACCTGTGTATACTCTGGGGCTTATATACGAAAGTGCCCATTCAGGCAACCCTCGCATACGGTTCTGGAGCAACGCACGGCCTGATGGCCCACGTTGACGCTCCGGCGGCGAGAACCCCGGCCGCCAAGATGTTTGCCGCGGCATTCACGTCGCGATCTGCCACTAGGCCACAAGCCCCGCAGCGGTACGTTTCACTGTGGCCCGGATGGTTCCGGGTGCCGCACCGGCTGCAATCCTGTGACGTGTGCTTCGGGTCCACGTCCACATACTCCCGACCGCCCCATGCGGCCTTGTAGCGAAGCTGTGACTGTAGAAGCGACCAGTTTTGTGCGAGCACCTCCCTGTTGAGTCCGGCCTTGGCCTTGACGTTCGAGCCGGGCTTGTCCGCCGTTCCCTTGGCCGAGCGCGTCATGTTGGTGACCTTCAGAGCCTCGACCGCGATCAGTCCGCACCGGCGGATGATCCCGGTCGTGGCCCTGTGACAGGCGTTCCGCTCGCGGATGTACTGCTTGCGATCGAACTGTTGCAACGCAGCGACACGCTTGCGCCTCGTTGCCGAACCCTTCCGGCTGCGCGAGACCGAGCGCTGCAACCTGCGCTTGCGCTTCCAGTCACGCCGCGCTCGCGCCATAACCGTGCCGTCGGAACAGGTCATGCGCTTGCGGACGCCCATATCGATACCGACCGCCGCCACCGACGGTGCCAGCGGCTGCTTGTCGACCGCATACACCAGCGACGCCTCCCAGCGGCAGCCGCGCTGGGTCAGGCGGACGGACTTCAGCGGCGCGTCCAGCGGCAAGGGCCGCGCACTGCGGACCCGCAGACGGGGAAACCCCTTCAGCCGGATCAGGTAGTCGCCGTTATGGCGGCTGACCATGCCGTTGTGCGGGTCGGCCACGTCGATGGTCCGGCAACGGCTGAGCGGCCGGAATCTGGGGAAGCCCGGAGCCTGCCCCGCCCGCACGCGCCGAAAGAACGCCTGAAATGCGAGGTCCAAGCGTTTGAGCATGCCACGGCTGGCCCCGATCGCAATCTCAACCAGGTCATGCTCGTTGGCTGTCCGCAGCTGGGTCAGCCACTTGCACTGGTCGTAGAAACTGAGCGACTCGTTGCGCTGCTCGTAGGCCGTCTTGCGGCACTCCAGCGCTTGGTTATAGAGCCAGTTCAGGCAGCCGAGAATCGACTCCATCCGGCGGTACCCGGCGGGACGTAACTTCAGCCGGACGACGTATGCAGCGTGAGTTTCCATTTTCTATTCTTGTTTCTATTTTATTCTATCATATCTTGAGGCTTTCGCGCTAGATGAACCCGGCTTGACTGGGCACTTTCGTATATAATCCCCTATACTTTCGCCAGCAAGATCTAGGCGACAGAATGCCAGACCAGACACAACCAACAACACCACAAGCGCCGCCGCCGGACCGGCTGCAACGCATGGCAAACATCATCGGCGCCCTGATTCCCGATGCGATGACCATGGCCATCCTGCTGATGGTCGTCCTCGGCATCGGCGCACTCCTGAACGGCGACCCGTTCCTAAAGGTCATGGATGCCTACTACCTGGGCCTGTGGATGCTGCTTCCGTTCACGATGCAGATGACGCTGATCCTCGTGCTGGGTTCCGCTCTAGCTTCGACCCGCTTCTTTCGACGCATGATCCTGACACTGTCCAAGCTCCCCGGGAGCGAGGGGCAGACGATCGCGCTCTCGATGATCACCACCTGCTGCCTGGCGTACTGTTTCTGGGGGCTGAGCTTGGCATTGGCACCGCTAGTGGCGGTCAGCTATGCCCGCCAGTCCGAGCGCAAGGGCCATCCGGTCGACTTCCCGTTCCTGCTGTCCTGTAACGCTGCAGCCGGCGCGATCTGGCAGTTCGGCCTGTCGGCCAGCGCACCCTTGCTGATGAACACGCCGGGGCACTTCCTTGAGGACGAGACCGGCCTGATGCCGCTGTCGACCACGATCTGGGCACCGGCCACGCTGATATACCTAGCGGTCTATCTGTCCTGCGTGTTCGTCTTGGCCCGCTTGCTGATGCCCAAGAAGGCTCGACCGATCTCCCTGTTCCCGGAATCCAGCAAGCTCGGCGACCAGACCCTCGATGCCGCAGCCAGGCCCGTAGACAAGGAACCTCGCTCTGATCGCTTCGCCGAGCGTCTCGAAGCCAGCAAGTGGCCCTGTTCCATCTTGACCGCGACGTTATTCGGCTGGCTGCTCTACCACGTGTTCGTCAAGGACGGAGGATTGCAGCTCAACTCCCTGATTACGGCGCTGCTGGCGCTTGGCCTGCTGCTGCACGGCACCGTCTTGAGCTTTGCTCGGTCGTTGCCGCGGGCCGTATCGACGGCTTGGCCGGTGATCGTGCTTTACCACCTGTACGCCGGCGTGGCGGGACTGCTGGAGAACACATCGATAGGCACGGACTTCGCCAACTACCTCGCGTCGGTTTCCAACGAATACACGTTCCCGCTGTTGACGCTCGTATCCGCCGCCGTCGTCTCTGTGTTCGTCCCCTCCAGCGGCGGCCAGTGGGTGATCCAAGGGTTCATCACAACCAAAGCCTCGGTCGCGGTCGGAGTCACCGCCCAGCGCGGCCTGCTGGCGCTCAGCGTCGGCGACCACGTGGGCAACTTGGTCTCGCCCTTCTGGGCAGTCATCGCCGCTGGGATCGCACGCATGGATTTCCGCACGTACATCGGCTACAACTACGTGTGGGTCGTCCTGTGGGTTGGATTCGGAGCTCTGTGCTTCACGTTCCTGCCTGCCTAGATCCGGAGGGTGGGAGGCACCCTTCTGGCCGCTATTGGCGTTTGTGCTAGGCTTGCGCAGAAATGGCGAAATCCAGAACTGGCAACCTCTCTCGGCGTGGATTCCTAGCCCAGGGAACCACTGCCGCAGCGGCCGGCACGGCAGCGGGCCTGAGCGGCTGTGCGGCACCCACTCAAGCCGGACTCTCGGGCGGCATCTGGGAGCGCCCGCCCGACCAGCGGGGCAAGGGCAACCGCCAGAATCTGATCTTCCTGAACACCGACACGTTCCGCGCGGACAACCTCCAGGCCTATGGCGGCAACGGCTTAGTCAGGTGCCCGCGCTTGGACAAGTTCGCCGAGGACTGCGTGGTCTTCGAAGACTGCTACCCGGAGGGCATGCCGACGATTCCCATCCGCCGCGTGCTGATGACCGGCCGGCGGATCGTTCCGTACCACTACTTTCACCAGCACGAACCCGTCCAGACCCCGGGCTGGCACGAGCTCTACTACGAAGACCAAACGGTCTCCGAGACGCTGCTGGAGGCGGGCTACCAAACGGCCTTCATTGCCGATATCCCGCACCTCCAGCGACCTGGGAAGAACTTTCACCGCGGCTACAGCTACTACGAGTGGGCCCGCGGGCACGAGGTCGACTCCTACGAGCAGGCCCCGGCCGAGCTGTCCGACGACGACATCGTGCCGGAGCACTACCCGAGAGAATACTGGGACCGCTGGCTAGAGCTTGATCCGGGTCGTCCGGACTTCATGCGGCAGTTCTTGGCCAACCGCAAGCGCTACGAGACCGAGTGCGAGGCCATCATTGAAGTCACCGCCAAGAGGGTCATCGAGTGGCTGCGCCGGAATCACGACAAGACGCCGTTCTTCCTGCACCTGGAGGCGTTCGACCCGCATGAGCCATGGGACCCGCCGAAGCGCTTCCTGGACGAGTACATGCCCGACGCCACGGGTCCAACTTGGTGGGAGCCTCCTTACTCCAACATCGAAGTGCCGCAATCTGGCATTGACCGGTTGCGGGCCAACTATGCCGGCGAGTCGATGTGCGTCGACTACTGGCTGGGAGAGATCCTGAACACCGTGGAGGAGTTAGGCCTGTTCGACAACTCGGTGGTCGTGTTCTTCTCCGATCACGGTGCGCTGCTGGGCGAGCAGGGCGAGTTCCTCAAGGGCCCGACGCGCATTCGCAGGCAAGTCACCCACAATCCGTTCTTGGTGCGCCTGCCCGGCAAGGAGAAGGCTGGAACGCGCGCCTCCGGCTTCGTCCATCACCCGGACGTGATGCCCACGCTGTTCAGTCTGCTGGAACTGGATCCGCCACCGCGCGCGACCGGCAAGAATCTCTGGGGCTTGGTCAACGGCGAGGCGAGCCCGCATGACGGCTTGGTGCAAGAGTACGGCTGGATCGGCGCGATCCGCACGGCGGAATGGCAGTTCTCCAAGGTCGTCGATCGCGGCAGGCTCGGCTATGACTACGATTCCCAGCTCTACAACCGGGCCGAAGATCCGGACGAGCTGACCAACGTGGCGGACCAGCACCCCGAGGTCGTGGCAGAACTTGGGGCCAAGATTGACAGCTACCTAGAGTCGGGCACCGAAATCACGAAGGGCCACTTCCACGCCAAAGAAGATTCCACTCCAAGTCGCCGGACGTAACTGCGACAGTCTGCACCGCGCCTTATAGCTCACAAGAGGAGCGTGCGCATGCTGCGACAAAAAGCAACTGATTTTCACCCCGAGGTCTTGCGTCTGTTCGATGCGTATGTGCATGGCGGCATAAGTCGCCGTGCCTTTATTGACAAGGCAGGCCCGTTCACAGCCGGCACCAGCGCGGCCGCGGTCTTGGCCAGCCTGAGTCCGAACTATGCCTTGGCCCAGCAGGTGCCTGAGGACGATGCCAGCATCCGGACGGAGCGCGTAACGTACGACTCTCCGCAAGGCCACGGCTCGATTGGTGCCTACTTGGTGCGTCCGAGTTCGGCGCAGGGCAAGCTCCCCGGCGTTGTGGTTGTCCACGAGAACCGAGGACTCAATCCTTATATCGAAGATGTCGCGCGCCGCTTGGGGTCCGCCGGATATCTCGCCCTTGCACCCGACGGCCTTACGCCGAAGGGCGGTTACCCGGGCAACGACGATGACGGGCGCAGGTTGCAGGCCGAGCTGGACCGCGACAAGTTGGTGGAGGACTTCGCCGCCGCGGTGGAGCATTTGCGGGGACATGCTGACTGCACTGGAAAGGTGGGCATTGTCGGATTCTGCTTCGGCGGATTCGTGGTCAACGCGATCGCGGTTCGCAACCCCAATCTTGCCGCCGGCGTGTCGTTCTACGGCCGCCAACCGCCCTCCGAAGCTGTCTCGAAGATCGCCGCTCCGCTGATGCTGCACTACGGCGAACTTGACCGGCGTATCAACCAAGGTTGGCCGGACTTCGAGAGTGCGTTGAAAGCCAACGGCAAGACCTACGAAGCGCACATGTACGCGGCCGCGAACCATGGCTTTCACAACGACACGACACCGCGCTTCGACGAGGAAGCCGCCAAGCTGGCCTGGCAGCGCTCGCTGGATTTCTTCGCGAAGAACCTGCGCTAGGCCGCACTCGGCGCGAACGTTCGTTCGAGCTATGGCACGAAATTGAACGTGAATACCGCGGTCAGGCTGTTCGAGCCAAAGCGGAAGCGAGCGGATCGAACCTTGTGAGCGGCACGCCGCTAGCCGAAACCAGCAAGTCGTCCCATTAGATTTCAACAACGAGCGGATAGTCCAAGGAATCGTCAATGCTCTCGAGCATTTCGAGTTCCTCGCGCCCGGCCCGCGCCTCGAGTAGTTTCCGTGCTACGTCTCGGGCGATCGCGAGAGTGTCCGACACGGTGTGTCCCTGAGCCACCAATCCTTGGACTTGCTCTGAGGTCGCCAGATAGAAGCCCTCGGGCAGCTTGTTAATGTGGAGTCGCACAATTCGTTCCATGGCACGGCTACCCTCCTGATAGACCTCTTGCCAACTATAGGCGACAGCAGTGAGTTGCTCTCGAGCAGTTCCAAGACCGTAGGGGGACGATCTCATCCAAGCACGGGCGCGAGCGCACATACCCCCCTCCGTGCCAAACCGAGGCCCGCACTTGGTCTACGACGTGAAGCATCAGCCGCTCGCGGAGCGCCTCGCGCGGGGTTAACCGTAAATCACGCCATATAGAAGACACGTTTGGGCTGATACACTTGCGGTCAGCGTGGGCAGATCATTGTGGATCCGGCGGGCACGGCCGGTACTGGCCTTGCTGGTGGGCGTGGTCACCGCCAGCGGTGCTGACACCGAGAGCGTCGACCACTTCGAACGCCACGTGCGCCCGCTATTGGCGGAACAGTGCTACGCCTGCCACAGCGGCGCGAGTCCAGTTTTGCAAGCGGACCTCAGAGTCGATTCCCGCGCATCGCTGCTCAAGGGGGGGAAGAGCGGGCCCGCCATTGAACCCGGCAATCCCGACGGGAGCCGTCTGCTTCACGTGCTGCGTAGCGACGAAGGCGTGCGCATGCCGCCGACAGGCAAGCTGGAAGAGGCCCAAATCGAGCACGTCGCGACTTGGATCTCGATGGGCGCTCCGTTTCCCGAGCCAGCCGCGGGGGAGGACTCTGTCGATGCAGCGGCGACCCACTGGGCGTTCGTCCCGCCGCGCAAGAGCGAGCCGCCCGTTTCCTCGACAGGCTGGGCCGAGACATCCGTCGACCGCTTTGTTGAAGCGCGCCTCGTCGATTCCGGACTGCATCCTTCGGCGGAGGCCGATCCCAGGACGTTGATCCGGCGAGTCTTCTTCGACTTGACGGGACTGCCGCCCACAGCCGAGCAGGCGGATGCGTTTGCGAGTTCCGCGACTCCCGAAGCGTACGAAGCCATGGTGGAATCACTGCTGGCCTCCGAGCGTTTCGGACAGCGCTGGGCGCGTCACTGGCTGGACGTGGTTCGCTACTCGGACGAAGGATTCCAAGCCCGTCCGTTCGCAATCGCTTGGCCCTATCGCGACTGGGTCGTGGACGCCTTCAATGACGATCTGCCGTATGACGAGTTCGTCCAGTACCAGCTGGCAGCGGACCTAGCTGCGTCCGACAAGCAGCACTTGGCTGCGATGGGGATGTTGACCTTGGGCATCAACCTGCCTCGGCCAACCG
>JAJDZN010000262.1 GCA_022824585.1 Bryobacterales bacterium
TGACATACTGGATGTGTGCAAAATGTTATGTCATTGGTGTGTCACGACTTATGTGTCCGCGAAAACTTAAAATGACGAACTCAGGTTAGGCGCAGTCGGCCGTATTCTGGGGTGCGCGCAAGACATGCAAGTCGACGCTGCCTCACCAGCGATTTCCGGCTGTCGGGGTGCCTACCCGACGTATCTCTCTCCTGCCCATTCCGGCACCTGCTGGTCATAGCGCAGTTTCGTTCGCTGTGCGAAGGCTCCCTCGAAGCACGAGTCGAGATCCGCAGCTGACGGCATCACGCCGGGCAAACTCGAAGCGGCTTCGATCGCGAATCTCTTCCGAATCGGCGAGTCTGGGGAGCCGTACGCTGACTCCCACCAGCAGATGATGCGATCGCGCGCTGCCAGCATCAGCCTCGCGCTTGGCAGGTTGGCTCGCTTCTCGTTCTGGTTCACCGACCGGTTGGCGGGCATGAGATTCCAGAGGTCCGAGCACGGCCAGGCCGACCATGGAAAGCAGTGGTCGAGGTCGAGTGAATTCGCCGAGAGCCTCTTTCCGCTCCACACACAGTGGAGCTTGCTGGACTCCAGCAGATCTAGCGCCTGCCGCTTGGCGATCCTAACGTCTCGCGTGGGATCGGACCATGTCATCGCTGCCGCTGCGCGATCCCTTGGCAAGTCTCGGCCCTGCGTTTCCGCGTATCGCTGCATCAGTCGGATCCACTCCTCCACTAGCGCCGGCTCGATCCAGACGGCAAACCGTTGCACGGCCTGCCAGATTCTCCATGGAACGAGCATCTCGCCGAAACTGCGGAGGTACGGTTCGTCGATGACCTCGGGTGTCAGGCCCCGAGGGAGCCTTGCCGTATGGTTCACGGGGAGGATGGGAGTCCCGTCCGGAAATGTCATGTAGTAGGCGGGCATGCGCCGGATCGTTTCGGCTGCATCGCGGAGAGCCCGGTGGAGTGCGGCTGCGTCGGTCGCCCCGAGGCGGATTCCGACTCTCATGTCCAGGTGAGAGAATCCTCCGAGTCTGCGAAAACCTTCTCGGACGAATCCGAGGTGAATCCCATCGCCGACGTTTTTCGGATTCTGCGGAAAATCAGCTGCGAGCAGCGGCTTATAGAGCCTCAGCCAAGTTAGCGCCACCAGCCCTAGCGGAATGGAGACCTTGTCGTCGTCAGTGAGCCGGACGAGCCCGGCAGAGCCGTCTGCGATGCGGCAAATCGAGCGCAGCAGGCCGAGCTTGTAGGTCGAGCTCTTGTCGTCGTTCAAGATCACGTGCCGGAGCAGGGGCAGCGCCCCCGTTCCGTCGTCGGGAAACCTGAGAACGTAGTTCTTCCACCGCACCCCGTCGCGGCCCAGCAGGTCCTCGCGCTCCAGTGCTCGCTGGACAATCGTCCCGTGCTTCTTCGCTAACGACTCGATTTCCGCGCTGTCCGCGCCGTACATTCCGCGCTCCGACTCCTCGGGACCGATCCGCAGAGAGATAGCGATGATGCCTCCCGGCCTGAGAAGGTTGACGAGCTTGCGAAAGGCTCGGGGCCGCTGCCCCGGAGGGACGTGCATCCATACTCCGCTGAGCAGGATCACGTCGAACGAGAGCCCCGACCGCACCGTGTAGTCCAGCTTGGGAAGCGAGTCGTGGACCCAGCGTACCGAGGGTGCGGGATGCAGCTTCGTCGCGACCCGCCGCATCGACTTGGAAGGCTCGACGGCGAACACTTCGTATCCCTTGGCGGCGAGCCAAGCAGCGTCGCGTCCGGACCCGGCGCCAACATCGAGGACGAGGGCCGGCGGTTCGGGCAGCAGGTCGGTCAGCCAGCCGTATAGGGATTCCGGCTTCACGGATTCGTATCGCGAGGAGACCGTGCGCGCGTGCTTGTCGTACCAAGCGACAGGGTCCTTCATGGCGCTCCCGTGGGACACAAGCCCAAGGGTCGGTGTGGCCTTATTGTGGCTTCCGGACCAGGCACGTTCGTAGCCGCTCTAGAGACCGCCCGTCTCGTTAGCCATTCTCGCGCAAGGCAAATCCCCAGTGTGTCTCGATATCGGAAGCACAACAACCACGCCGGACCTTGGGCGAGGCACGATCGTGCGCCCGCACGTCACTTGGCGCGTTCCTGCTCTGGCATGCCAGCGCATCGCACGCTGCGCGATAGCAGATCGAATAGCAGCCAGGCAGGACCACTTGATCAGCAGTTGCGCTACGGATGTAACTCCAGTCGCGATACGAGACTCTGAGCTAGAAAGCCATCATTCTGGTATGGCCCAGAATGATCGGGCTACATCCGATAGGGTCAAGAAACGTGCCTTAGCACTTTGGCGGCGTGACGCTGAATCCGCACTGGGCGCACCGATGCCTTGATCGCGTCTTCAAGCGTTCCGTCCAACCGCTGGTCTTACCGCAACTACCCTCGGCTCGACTCATGGTGCGAGTCGATCACCTTCACAACGGTGCGCTTGGCCGGCTTCTTCGCCGCTAGTCGCCGACTGTCTGCTGAGCGGCTTGGCGTGATCCGAACAGAGCCGTACCTTCAATCTGTCCCTCAACTCTAGCCAAGCGCCGCTCGACGCCAGTTAGCCGATTCTCTATGCCATCAATCCGGTTGGACAGACGCAAGACAAGCCCGGCCAGCGCCACGCCCACGCCTAGGATGCCGATCAACTCCGCGCTAATGGATCCGCCGATTCAATTGTACCGGGCCTGACACGATACAAGGCGCATGCTGTGGAGACGATCACACCCATGCTGAACAGGGGAGGGCTCTGGCGCGTGTCCGGCTACTTCGTTAGATAGGTGACGCGCTCAGCCTCGAGCGTTGCTCTCCAAGGTGTCAATGGGCATCGAAAATGGCACACTTCTGGGCATTGAAAATGGCACACTTCCCGGGGGCCTCGAGATAGGCACGCGGCACCCCGGCCCCCGCGGAGGGAGCGGAGCGACCGGAGCGGGG
>JAJDZN010000157.1 GCA_022824585.1 Bryobacterales bacterium
AGCCGCCCCCCGCTCCACGATCGCCGCCAGCGCCTCCGGCGGGTAGTAACGGAAGCGGAGCAGGATCCCGAAGCGCTCGCGGAGTGGATGCGACAGCGCGCCCGCACGGGTGGTGGCGGCTACCAGCGTGAACGGGGCCAGGTCCAGGCGCAGCGTCTGCGCGCTGGGGCCGCGGCCGACGACCACGTCGATGCGGTAGTCCTCCATCGCCGGGTACAGCGTCTCCTCGACGATCACCGGCAGGCGGTGAATCTCGTCGATGAAGAGCACGTCGCGCGGCTGGAGCGCCGAGAGGATCGCGGCAAGGTCGCCGGGACGCACCAGCGCCGGTCCGGACGTGACCGTGATCAAGCTGCCGAGTTCGCGCGCAACGATGCGCGCCAGCGACGTCTTGCCGAGCCCGGGCGGGCCCGAGAGGAGCACGTGGTCGAGCGGGTCGCTGCGCTCGCGGGCGGCATCAAGATAGACCCGGAGGTTGGCGCGGTGGTCATCCTGGCCAAGGAAGTCCTCGAGGCGCTCGGGTCGGAGCGCCGGATCGGCGGGGTGGCGCTGCTCGGGATTGCGGACCGCTGTCATCAGGCCGGCTCTGCTCGGAGCCGGCGGAGTGCCTGGCGCACCAGGGCAGGGGCGTCCGCGTCAGGGTGCAGGCGGACCGCCTCGGCCAACGGGCCGTCCACTTCCTGGTCGCGGTAACCGAGGCTGGCGAGCGCGGCCCGGGCCAGCGTCCGCGCGCTGTCAGCGGGATCGGCCGGTGCGGCGGCATCCGCCAGCGTGTCAGGGATTTTCCCGTGGAGTTCGTTCACGATCCTGAGCGCCGTCTTGCGCCCAATCCCCGGGGCCGCCTGGAAGGGCGCCGGATCCTCGTCGGCAACTGCGCGGAGGAGTTGGCCGGTCTGGACGCGGTTAAGGATCGCCAGTGCCGCAGCCGGGCCGACGCCGTGCACTGAGAGCAGGAGCACGAACAGGGTCTCTTCCGCTGCGTCGTGGAACCCGTAGAGCGTGATCGCCTGCTCGCGCACATATGTATGTACCCGGAGTGCGACTTCGTCGGGTCGGGCGCGCAGGCGCGTGAGCGTCTGCTGTGAACAGGTCACGCGGTAGCCGACCCCGCCGACGTCGATCACCGTGCGGTCCGGTGCATCGTCGGTGAGGCGGCCACAAAGCGAGGCGATCATCGGCGGAACTCCGGGATCAGCGGGAAAGCCGGACGCGGACAACGCCAAGGATGCCTGCTGCGATCGCAGGCGCCGGTCTCTTCCCGGCTGGGGGTGCAACGGATGCGGTTGCCGGGCACCACCTTACCAGCACCCGCGATCAGCGAGGGTACCTGAGGTCTCGCGAGCTCGCTCGCGTGGATGGAGCTCGCAGTCATCCGCCGCCTGGTGCAGCAGGTCAGGCAGGGGGACGAGTCGCAAGATGCTCGCGATCTGGGAGCGCCGGGTCTCGCAAAGAACCAAACGATCTGCCCCGCAATCACCTCTCGCGCATGACAGCCGGACAGAAACGGGTCCCGGATGCTGGTCGGCGTCGCTATGCGTGAAAGGGCCACCCTCCCACCGCCGGGTCATTCCCGTTCAGAGCGCGCTCTTCCTCCTGCCAGGCGCAAACGGTGGTTTCGAGTACATGCTGCATGATCGGGATTCCCTCCAGCGCCTCCCCGTCGACCAGCGCCGTGGCAGTCGCCACGAAGGACCGCCAGTCCCGATCGCCGGTTGCCGACTGCAGCACATGGGCCGCCCGGACCATGAGCAGCGCCCAGTAGTCGCGCCGCTTCTCGAGCGCCGCCCATAGCGCCGCGTTCTGTGGCCGCGAGCCGTTGGCGCCCGCCAGTGCTTCCTCGACGATCGCCGTGCCCTCGAACCAGTCCTCGATCAAGCTGTACTCGAGCGGCCAGTCCCTGCTCAGCTCGATCAGCTCCGCGCGCTTGCTCGCCGGCAGGCGCGCGACCTCGCCCTCGGGGTCGATGCGCGAAAGCCAGTCCCGCGCTGTCATCGCCTGCGCCCGCAAGGCCCCGAGGCCGCAGGCGCGGGCGACGTCGATCAGGCCCGGCGGCGCGGCCTTGCCCTCGGAAAGACCTTCCGCCAGTGCCGCAGACAACGCGGGCTCAAGCGCGTCAAACGGAAGATCGACGCTGCACGCCTCGCTCACCTCGGCCAACTGGGCCAGCATCGCGTCCGCCATCTCCGTCCCGCGCGCCAGGAAGGCGTCCTTCACCCCGTGACCGACCTTGAGAAGAACGAACGCCGCCGCAGATCCATCGGCCCCGTCCAGGGAAACCGCGAAGCTCTGGCAGCCGGAACCATCCGGAAGAGTTCCGAGAAGCCGGCCCGGACGCATCGATGGCATCTCCAGCGGTTCCACCGGCTCCTGCCTGCGGGCCTCCCGGAGGGCCGTGTCCAGAACCGGCAGGACCCGGTCCGCCGGCAGCCAGGGCCGGATCAGCAACAGCATCGATGCAGTGGCGGTATCGAGACTGCCTCGCTGCGCTCGCTCCCGGAGGCCGCCTGCCGCGGCAAGACGCACCTCGGCGACAGGGCTGAGCAGCCAATAGAGGGCGAGGCTTCCGGACCACGCCTCACCTTGGCCGGCCACGTGCTGCACGAAGGCCGCCTGAAGCGGCACCGCCATCCCGCCGAGCAGATTGTTCAGGAAGGAGTACAGCAAGAAATCGTTGTCGCCGAACCCGCGACGAAAATCCTCGATCTGCGCGTCCAGATCGTCCGGCAACCCGTCCGATCCGATCTCGGCCAACGCATTCTCCTGAACCGCAGCGACCAGGCCCTCCGGCGCCACGACCTCGGCCCTTGCATAGGCCTGGACCAGAGATGCGCCCGTTTCCGGGTTGAGGCTACCGGCCTCGCTCAGCACCGAGATCGCGTCCGCCGCCTCTGCCAGGAAGCGCTTCCCCAGGCGCCCCCGGTTTTCCATGTCCATGCGCGCTTCGTCCGCCAGCATCTGGAACAGGTCCAGACGGAGCTGCTCATCCATCTCCCCGTCGGCAACCAGCGCCGAGGCAAGACCGGGTGTCCCGAGGAGCAGGTGACCGTGCCCCTCCATCAGGGCCGTGAGGGCAGTTGGATCATCGCCGATCCCGAGGCCCGTGAGCAGGGCCGGAAGTTGGTCGTCTTTCGCCATCAATGCTCTCCTCGCGGCCGTGGGCCCCGGTTGCCGTGCGGCGCTCGCCGGTCACGGCATGTGCGGCTTGTGCGACCAGAGGACGGCCATCGCGAAGTACTACACCTTCGCTCCCTGACGATGCGGCCGGGAAAGCCTGGGGGCTGGCGCAAGCGGGGAGGCCTGTTGTCGTGGCGTGGCCCGCCCGCGCATTATTGGGATGCCGTGCTCAAGTGGAAAGATCATCGTGATCAGCGTCAGAGCGCGCATGATCAATGTTGCCAACGGCCGATTCCGCCCGCGATCGTTCGATTGCATCGCAATCGATCCGTGAATTAGACTCCGGGACGAACGGAGGTTTTGCCATGGCCAGCATCACGATCCGCAACCTTGACGACGACGTGAAGACCCGGCTGCGGGTGCGCGCCGCGGAGCAGCACCGCTCCATGGAAGAGGAGGTGCGGCTGATCCTGCGTGAGGCTGTCGAACCGAGAAAGACCCCCCGGAATCTCGTCGATGCCATCCGTGCCCGGATCGCACCGCTTGGCGGCGTCGAACTGGAGCTTCCGCCACGCGGACCGGCGCGCGAGCCGCCTTCCTTCGACTGAGTTTGCGCCATGTCCTTGCTGCTGGACACGAATGTGGTGTCCGAACTGTTGCGCCCTTCTCCGAACCCAGCGGTGGAAGGCTGGGTTGCGGCACGCCCGGCGGCAGAGCTTTATTTCTCGGCGGTCGGCGAAGCGGAATTGCGCTATGGGGTTGTAATGCTGCCCACGGGCCAGCGCAAGGATGCGCTGGCCGCGGCGATTGAGGGGATCCTGCGAGAGGACTTTGAGGGCCGGATCCTGCCCTTCGACAGCGACGCCGCTCGCGCGTACGCGAACATCGCGGCGGCGCACCGTGCCGCAGGCCGTACCGTCGCGCCCGCGGACTGCCAGATCGCGGCGATCGCCCGTTCACGGGGCATGACGGTGGCGACGCGTAATGTTCGCGACTTCGAGGACATCGGCATCGAGATCATCGATCCATGGGCCGGAGCATGAGCGACATGACCGAGGCCTTCGCGCGGGTCAAGATCGAC
>JAJDZN010000204.1 GCA_022824585.1 Bryobacterales bacterium
TTTCCGGGCAACTGCGACCCGAGCGAGGTCAACGCGGCGGACCTGGCGGCCAACCCGGGCGACCAGCGGCTGCAGGAGTTCGTGCGCTGCGCGGCGCTGGAAGTGGAGTCTTCGGGGTATTTCGCCGGCCCGGTGCTGTCCAGCGACCCGCGCTGGAAGCACGGCCCGATCTACGTATCCGGCGTCAACGTCGAGACGGGCGTTGTCGAATTCAGCGGCAACCCGGCCAGTTTCGCGACATCGGGGCGGATTCCGGAAGTGTTGTTCGACGGCAGGGACGCGATCGAAGCCGCTGCATTGTTCGGGGAGTCGTTCTGGTACTACAGCTTCGAGAATCCCGCGACGGGAGAGCTCCAGCCCAAAGCGGTGTTCGTCAAGCTCGTGCGGGCGCAGGGAGTTCCGCTGCTCGTCAGTTCCGGCTACAATCCCTAGCTTCCGAAGCGCGAATCGGCAGGTTCGCGCCTCTACCCGTTCTGGGGAAGCCCGAGATCGACTTCGGGGAAGGATGGCTTCCCTTCCTTGCGCCCCCGCACGGTCGCCTCTGGGTTCCGCACCGAAACAGGGAAATCGCTGACCGTGCGGAGGACGCAAGCTGATAGGTGTCACTCGTTCAGCAGCTTCGGTGCGCGAGCTGTTGATGGGGCTTGGCTTGTGTGGGATCGGCCGACCGCGCGCGGGCATCTCGACCTCCGACTGCGCTGCGGCTACGATAGGCAAGGAACCCGCCATGCCTGACCCCGAATCGGATAGCCTCGATCGTCTGTCCCCCGGCGTCACGGCCGTGATCGCAGCACTCGACTTTGAGGAAGCCGATCGCGTCCGCCTGATGGAACTGGGCTTCATACCGGGATCCTCGGTGTCCTGCCAGCGCGTGGTGCCTCTGGGCGACCTAGCCATCTTCCAAGTCGAGGGCACGCAGGTCGCCTTGCGCAAAGAGACTGCGGCCCGGATCACGCTCCAAGCCAGCAACGCAGGGAGGAACCCCGATGCCGACGGCGGTTGAGGCCGGGACCGCGACGCGGCACAGCTCGTCTAGCGAGAACCGGGTGGTTGCCATCTGCGGCCCGCCTAACGTGGGCAAGTCCAGTTTTTTCAACCGCCTCACCGGCCTGCGCCAGAAGGTCGCGAACTATCCCGGCATTACCGTTGAGAAGCGCTTGGGCAGCCTCAGGCTGGAAGACGGAGAGCCGGTGGACTTGATCGACCTGCCGGGCATTGTCGGCCTGCACCCGCGCTCGGAGGACGAGCGCGTCTGCGTCGAGATTCTGCGCGGCCAGAGCGATACGCTGCCGCGTCCCGCGGCGGCGATCCTACTTCTGGATTCGACCAACCTGCAGGCGCATCTGCGCATGGTGCCGGGGATCCTCGGCTTGGGCCTGCCCACTCTGGTGGTCCTCAACATGGCCGACGAGCTGGAGGCGCGCGGCGGCAGTGTCGACACCGAAGCGGTGTCGGCGCAGATTGGCGCTCCGGTAGTCCTAGCCAGCGCCGTGACGGGCGCTGGGATGGAAGAGGTGGTTCAGTTCTTGCGGGGCAGCTTCGCTCCCGCGGGCAAGGTCGAGCTCCCGGTAATCAACAACATACCCGCCGAGCGGAAATGGGCGCATTCGGTTGCAGCCCGGAGCAGCTATCACGCGCCCGAACCCTCACTTTGGGGCCGTCGGCTGGACCGCATCTTCCTGCACCCGGTCGGCGGCCCGTTGATCTTTCTCGCGGTGGTGATCGCTGTCTTCCAGAGCATCTTCACGCTGGCTGTGCCAATCATGGACGCAGTCGAGAGCGCCATCGGCGTGTCCGCCGGATGGATCGGGGCCCTGCTGCCCGACTCCATGCTTAAGGGACTGCTGCTCGACGGCGTTTGGGGCGGCGTCGGCTCGGTGGTAGTGTTCCTGCCGCAGATCTTGATCCTGTTCCTGTTCATCGGGCTATTGGAGGACTCCGGCTACTTGGCACGAGCGGCCGTGATCGCCGACAGGTCCATGCGGGCGGTCGGGCTCGAGGGACGCTCGTTTATCCCGTTGCTGTCGTCCTACGCCTGCGCGATCCCGGCGGTCATGGCAGCGCGCACGATCGAGAACCAACGCGACCGACTGGCCACCCTGCTGATCGCCCCGCTCACGACCTGCTCCGCCCGGCTACCGGTGTACGCCTTGCTGATCGCCGCCTTCATTCCCGAACGGCCGCTCATCGGCCCTTTCCTCGGCACGCGCGCCGCTGTGCTTCTGGGGTTGTACGCGGCGGGCTTTTTCGCGGCCTGTGGCACCGCTTGGCTGCTTAAATCAGCCGTGCTGAAGAGCAAGCCCGCGCCCTTCGTGTTGCAGCTACCCGCGTACCGCTGGCCAACGGTCCGCTCGCTGGCATTCCGCTTGGTCGACCGCTCGAAGATCTTCCTGCGGCGCGCCGGTACCGTTATCTTAGTCACCACGATCGTGCTGTGGTTCTTGGCCAGCGTGCCGTACCAAGATGGCGAACCGCCGCCGATCGGGGAAAGCTTGGCGGGGTCGATCGGCAGGACCATCGAGCCACTGGTGGAGCCGCTCGGCCTGAACTGGAAGATCGGCATTGGCCTGATCACCTCGCTGGCGGCTCGCGAAGTCATCGTCGGCACGCTGGGAACGATCTACGGCATGGAATCCGACGAGGGTTCCCCAGCACTGCAGCAAGCCCTCCAGGCAGAGTTATCGTTCGGGGGCGCAATCGCGCTGTTGATGTACTTCGCCTTCGCGATGCAGTGCATGTCGACCGTGGCCATCGTCCGCCGCGAGACCGGCGGCTGGACTTGGCCGGCGGTACAGTTCGCCTACATGCTGGTGCTGGCGTACTCGACAGGATTCGCGGCCTATAGAATTCTTGGCTAGGTCATCGTGTCCGGGCCGGACATGCGGGCGATCGCTCCGCCTTCGGCGGGGTCGCAGCTGGGGGAAAAACTCTGCGTCGCCGCAACGGTTCCTCGATCTTGCGAAGCCGATTCGTAGTGGAGTCGGTATAGTCAACCGCGCAAGCCGAGGGCACTTCTCACGCCAGCTGAGGAATAAACTCTCCCTTCGCTTCGACGAAGGCGCTCCAGTATGTCGGCCGCGAGGTAGTAATCCTCCATGTCTTCAATGCCGGGCTCAATCATCTCGCGCAGGTAGAAGGACTTCGTCCGCCCGGTCTGCGAGGCCAAGAAATCAGGCCGTTGCTCGGTTTCAGGGACAAGTCGAATCGAAGTTGGCATGCCGCTGACTCTCCAAGGCCTATGAATATATGTATTCACCGTATCGCATCGGTCGGTCCAAACGATCAGGCTGCGTTGCTCGTATGCCAGGGTTGCAGGATACGGTCTGCGCGGAATTCTGCAGTGTCACTGCCCCTCTGAAGATTCCCGGACCGGGCCATACGCCTCCTGGCGCTCTGACGAAGCCCCTGATCCTCGCGTCCGCCGAGCGTTGCTTCACGACATCCTGAGTCAGCTCTCGCTAGTCGCTGCGCCCAGCAACAACATTTCCCAGCGCTTCGTGTCGAGTTACGTCTATGACCTGCCGTTCGTCCGGGGGCAGGCTGGAATCCGGTGGCAGACGTGGTGCCGGGAGCATAGCAGCTCAATGGCATCATCACCATGAGCACGGGATTCCGGCTGCGACCCGCTGCCGCGAACACTGCCTGGGCCGGTCTCGTTGGGGCAGCAACTGGCCCTTCAAGTGCGGGGCGAGTTCTTTCAACTTCACGAACACTCCGGTTTTTTGGTAGCCCGAACACTGCTGTGAACAACCGCAATTTCGGTCGTATCACCAGCCAAGCGAACGCCCCCCGCCAGATCCGCTTGGGGGTGAAGCTTCTCTGGTAGCGTCCCGCCCGCCGCCGGACCCGAAGCTGCGACCATGTTCCGGAGGGCTGGCTGTGCCGGCCCGAACGAGGAGCCTTCCAGTTATGTCGTCCATCACGCGTAGAGCATTCGTGCGGGCCGGCGCCGCGAGCGCTGCCGCCCAGGTCCCGGCGGGCATCCGCCCGAACGTGCTGTTCATCATGCTGGATCAGTGGCGGTTCGATTGCCTCGGGGCGAACGGCAACGGGATCATCCGGACCCCGAACCTGGACTCCCTTGCCTCGCGTTCAGCCAATTTCACCCAGGCATGCGTCCAGGCGCCCGTCTGCGTCCCATCGCGCCTGAGCTTCTTCACGGGACGCTATCCACACTCGCACAAGAATCGGGTCAACTACACGCCCTACCAGCAGCCGGAGCCTATGGTCCAGCGCTTGCTCCAGGACGCAGGCTACGCCACCGGCTCAGTTGGCAAGCTGCACTTCAATCCGCCAACAGCGGAACACGCGCGATCCACCGGATTCGACACAGTCCTCCTCGACGATGGCATCCGTCGCACCGACCAGTATTCCGACTACGTCCGGTGGAGGAACGGCGCTGATCCGAACGCAGACGTTCACTACCAGACGACGGCCGGCGATATTCCAGCCGGCGCCAATCCATTTCGGGCGGTGGTTGCGAGTGAGTACACGCCCACAGCTTGGACAGGTCGCGAGACGCGGAACGTTCTGCGATCCCTGGCGTCCTCCGATCGACCCTTCTTTCTTTTCTCGTCGTACTTCAAGCCGCATTCGCCGCACACCATCCCGGAGCCATTCGACGCCCTCTACAACGATGTCGAGATTCCGCTGCCGAAGGCTGTGGGGCTGGATTACATCCAGCGGCTTCCCCTCCCGGTGCAGAAGATGGTCCTGCGCGGAACGCCTCGGTACGACATGGACCGCCAGCGTCTCCTGTGGATGTACCGCAGCTACTACGGGGATATGACCTGGCTCGATGAAGAGGTGGGGGCGACGTTAGAGGAACTCGAACGGACCGGCCAGGCAGAGAACACCATCGTCATCCTGACCACCGACCACGGAGATCAGATGCTGGATCACGGGCTGTTCGGGAAAAATGTCTTCTTCGAGGACTCCGTCCGGATCCCCCTGCTGGTGAGCTGGCCCGGAAGGATCCGGCCTGGCGTGTACTCGGATCTGGTAGAGACGGTGGACGTTCTGCCGAGCATCCTAGAGCTGTGTGGATTGACCGTTCCCGATCACGTTCAGGGATGCAGCTTCGCTCCCCTGGTGGCAGGCGAGCGAAGCCTCTACGAGCCCCGCAAGGCCCAGTTCTCCGAGAACATCATGCCCGAAGTCATCACGAACGGTGACGAGGGGTACTTCTTCACCCCTGGCAAGGGTGTGGGCGGAGTGCGCCATCCCGACGCCAAGATGATTCGCACCCACCGCTGGAAGTTGAACTACTACGTCGGCCACGGCGGGGAGCTGTACGACCTGGAGGACGATCCGGGCGAATTGACGAACCTGTTCGACGACCCGACTTACGGAGGAATCGTCCGGGACTTGAATGCGCAACTACTCGATTGGCTGATCACGGCGGATGAGAATGATCAGATTGCCCGTCAATGGATGATTTAGGGGCGCGCCTCGATGCGCCCGGGCATCGTGAATCCACTGCAGGGTCCGACCTAGGTGCGGGTGACGCTTCCCGCGCTGCAGATTCCGCATCAGCGCAGCCAGCGGAATGGCATCCCATAGCTTCTCGGCTGCCACTTCTCGCAGTGCCCGACCGACAGAGGCCTCGGCGACCCCGTTGTCCCGGGGGAAGCCCGGACCCGCTCCGCCGGCCCGGCGGCCGGGCCAGTGGTTGCGCCGGGGGTTTCCATGCCGCGATAGTACGATGCGATTATGCGCGTGACGGTAACGATCGATGACGACGTTCTGGCCCTCGCTAGGGCGCTGGGTAAATGACCCGGAGGGCGTTGCCCAATGTCAATGTCGTGATTGCGCTGGATTAGCCGAATCATGTTCATCGCCACGCGATTCGGTGTTGGTTCCGAGAGAGGGGAGCTAAGAGTGCCTGCCAAGCGAGCCAAACTCCCGGTCATCAGGTGAATATTGCAACCACACTACGTAAAGCAGCGCGGCACCTGCGGGCGCGGCACGTTCATGCGCCAGACCTAACCGCCCGAGTGCTGTTGGCGGATCTCCTCAGCCGTGATCAAGCCTGGCTGGTAGCGCATTCGGACGAGGAGATCGAACACGTCCTCGGTGAGCGCTACGAAGAGGCGGTGCAAAGGCGCTGCGACGGCGTTCCCATGCAGTACATCCGGGAGCTGCAGGAGTTTTACGGACTTGATTTTCATGTGAATCCGGATGTGTTGATCCCGCGGCCAGAAACAGAGCACTTGGTCGAGGCCGCACTCGAGCGCATCCGGCCGGGCGACCTTGTCATGGATGTCGGCACAGGATCAGGCGCCATCGCAGTGAGCCTGGCGAAGCACGCCCCGAGCGCATCGGTACTGGCCAGCGACATCTCCCCGGAAGCGGCGAGAGTGGCCAAGTCCAACGCCGAACACCTAGGTGCCGACGTCGGATTTTTCTTGGGTGACCTTACCGATGCAATACGCGGCGATCAAGTCGATGTGCTCGTGTCGAACCCACCCTACGTGCCGCTCAGGGACGCGCCGGGCCTGCAAGCCGAGCTGCGGCATGAACCGCCCGTCGCGCTCTTCGGCGGAGAGGACGGCCTGGGAGTCTTCCGTCGGCTGGTCGCTGACGCCCGCCGCGTCCTCAAGCCCGGGGGCTGGCTACTGGCCGAGATTGGGTTTGGCAACACAGGAGCGGTCGCGGCGCTGTTCGACGAATCCCAGTGGCAGCGTCCGGACTTCCTGCCCGACCTGGCCGGCATCGACCGAGTCGTTGCGACACGAGCGCAACCTTGAATCCGCGCCGACTGGATGTCCGGCAGCGAACTACGGCTGGCCGGCTTGGTTCATGCGCTCAAGACGCGCGTCCAGATCGGCCAGACTTGGAACGTTGTACAGCTGGCGAACGAAGTCAGGCAACATTTCGCGATCGAATGGTTCAGGCGACCACTCGTCGTACCCTGGGAACTTGCCCAATTGCGTGCCGAGGACCTGCGGCCGCCCAATTCTGCGCAGATATCGGTCAAGCGTCGAGGCCGAGAGCTTGATCGCCGGTTCGTGCCCCTGAAACGCTGCGGCCGTAGCAAGGATGTGGGCCAGCAGGTAATGCCTAGGCGAGTATCCGTGCTGGTAGACCATTCCTGCCCGGTACAAGTCCACCGGACATCGCACCTCCCCGGCGGCGATCAGTTCCGCCACTCGCTCGCGGCGCTCACTGTCGCGCCTGCCCACGATGCTCCAGTCGATCGGGCTCTCCTTGCGGTCGTCCTGATCGGCAACCAAGATCTCCCGGAGTTCGTCCGAGGCCGCGCACGGGACAGATTGGGCAGGCAGGCACATGGCGACGGCAAAGAAGGCCCCTAGGATCCGCATGCGCTCAGCCTACGCCGTGCCCCAGTCCTGAGGCAAGCGGCCCGAACTCTTACGATGGACCTAGGGACTCTTCCCAAGCTAGCCGGCGTGTGTGGGGTAGGCCGGCAATCAAGGAGATGACGTGAAAATCACCAAGGTTGAGGGGCTGTTAATGTCCTGCCCCTTCGAAAAACCGATTCGCCTGCCGTTCCACGGCGGGCTGCGCACCATTCTCAAGCGCGACGCGATGCTGATTCGGGTCCACACCGATGCGGGCATCATGGGGTTCGCGCCCGGACCGGCACATGTGCGCGCCGTGCGCGAAATCGACGGCACGATCGGCCCGTACCTGGAGGGGCGCGATCCCCTAGGCTGGCGCGACCACGGATTCTCGGCGGGCCTCGACACTCAGAAGACGTACCACGCGGTAGAGGTCGCGGTCATCGACGCAGCCGCCAAGGCCGAGGGCGTGCCGATGTCATCGCTGCTCGGCGGCGCCAAGCGCGATCGCATCAAGTGCTACGGGTCGGCGGGCATGTACATGCCGCCCGCAGGCTACGCCGCCGAGGCTGCGGCTGTTCAGGCTCTGGGGTTTCCCGCCTACAAGCTCCGGCCCGCGGCAGGACCGGAGGGCGACATGCGCACGACCGAGGCGATTCGGAGTGCGACCGGGCCGGACTTCGGGATCATGCTGGACTGCCACGCCTGGTGGCGGATGGGCGACCGCAGCTATTCCCCGGAAACGATCCGACAGCTGTGCGAAGACCTCGAGCCGCTCAGGCCCTACTGGGTCGAAGAGCCCCTGCCACCGGACGATCACGCGGGCTACAAGCGCTTGCACGACAGCCAGCCGCTACCGGTCGCATCCGGGGAACACGAGCCCGACGAGGCGTCGTTTCAAGACCTGATCGAGTCCGGCGGTGTCGACTTCGTGCAAATGGACGTTTGCTGCCAAGGAGGCTTTGCCATGGGCCAGCGAGTGTTCGCGGGCGCTGAACGGCAAGGCATCCGCTTCGCTTTCCATAGCTGGGGGACACTCTTGGAAGTGATTGCGGCCGCCCAGCTGGGGGTTTGCTGGGACGAGAGCGTCGTGGAGTGGCTGGAATACCCGCTGCACTCCAATAACGGCAAGCCCGGGATGTACGCCTTCCCGGTCGCGGACGAGATCCTGACGGAGCCCTTGCAACTCGAGGCCGGACATCTCGTGATGCCGGACAAGCCCGGCATCGGCGTGGAGGTGGACGAATCGGTGGTCGAGCGCTATCCGTTCATCCCGGGGCCGTGGTCCATCTTCCGCATCGATTCCCCGCCCGAAACGCTTGCGGTCGATGGCGACCATAGCGTGCCGTGGGTCGATCCTTCGGGCGCGCCCCTTGAAACTTAGACGCGACGGTACCCGCAACGCAAAGGGCGGAAGCACCTGCGGTGTCCGCAAGGGACCGCAGCTCCTCCCGCCCGGAACAGCGCTGCCAGCTAATCGCGTGGTGCGCGCGACCGCTTGCGCAGGCGCTTGCGAGCCAGCGCCTGCTTGAGGCGCTTCTTCTCGCCTGGCTTCATGTAATACGAATGCCTCTTGACGTCCTTGATGATGTCTTCCTGCTGCACCTTGCGCTTGAACCGGCGCAGGGCAGACTCCAGCATCTCATCGGATGAAATGTGAATCTCAGCCAAAAACCTCTACACCCCCCTCTTGGGACAGATCCTCTAGGACGGCCCGATCATCCGGCCACCCTCAAGCTTCATGGTACACGCTCGAATCTCGCTTGTGCCGCGCAAGGCCTGTGGCGGCAGCCGGGGAGCTGCAGCTCCGCATGCAACGGATCCGCTGTTTCGTGGTCTCCGCCGGACAGCCATCTGACACCGTGTAATTCCCGGCGTGACGGGGAGCGTGCAATGCAGGCCGAACCACGGAGGCCGGAGCGGCTCCGATATGGGGATCAATGCATTACCGGCTTGTTCGAGGATAGGCTACGATTTGGTTCATGCGTCTCATCGCACTTGCAGTCGTCTGTCTTGCACTCGCTCCGGGCTGGCCAGCCGCGGAGCATCCTTCGGCACGGTTCGCGAACGAACTGATCGAAGCGCAGGTATACCTGCCGGATCCGGAGAACGGATACTACCGCGGGACGCGTTTCGATTGGTCCGGGGCGATCTACAGCTTGAAGTACGCCGGCCACCAGTATTTCGGAGAGTGGCAGGAGTCCAGCGACCCCTATCTGCACGACCGCATCACGGGACCGGTCGAGGAGTACCGCACCGCCGAAAAGGGGCTAGGCTATGACGACGGCGGGGACCGTTTCCTGCGCGTCGGCGTGGGCGTCGTCGAAAAGCCCGAGGAAGACGACTACCGCTGGCGGCACAGCTACAAGGTCGTCGACCCCGGCGAGTGGACGATCCAGCAAGGGGAGAACTGGATCGAGTTCACCCACGAAGTCGCCGAGCCGAGCCTTGGCTACGCGTACCGCCTGACCAAGCGCCTGACTTTGACACCGGGACAGCCCGAGCTGGTCATCGACCATCTGCTGGAGAACACGGGCCGCAAGACGATCGAGACGAACGTATATAACCACAACTTCTTCGTGATCGACAACCAACCCACCGGGCCGGACTTCGCCGTGGAGTTTCCGTTCGAGCTGACGGCGGACCGCCAGATGGGGGGCTACGTCACCATCAGCGGAAGGCAACTACGGTACGAGAAGCAAATCCCACCGGGGGAGAGCATCTTCACGATGCTCGCAGGCTATGGTGCCACCGCCGAGGATCACGTGTTCACGATCGAGAACCGCAAGGTAAAGGCCGGGGTGCGCGTCGCCACCGACCGGCCGCTGGCCAAGCTGCAGTACTGGTCGCCGCGGACCACGCTGTGTCCGGAGCCGTTCATTGACTTGAAGGTCGCGCCCGGGCAGGCCGATCGCTGGTCAATCCGATACGAGTTCTATACCCTCGACTAAGACGATCTCGAGCGCTCGCCGCTACAGGAGATCGCGGCGGGAAAGCGCTGGACAGACGTCACGAAAGATCTGTCGAATCGGAGCCGTCAGACCGCCGCTCAGCGGCGGCGCAGCGAGATCGCATCTTCCCGTGGGAAATCGTCTGGTACGGGATAGCTGACAGCGCCAGTGGCAAGCCACTCCGCCGCTCGGATCAGGCCCGTTTGAAATCCCACGCAGAGCACGCGCTCGGGAATCCCGACGTCGGTGTCCCAGATGTGTCCGAACGAGGAGCTGTAGACCCGCCCGCTTTCATATGACACGACCCATTCCAGGGGCCAATACCGGTTGGTGGCCAGGTGGCGGCCGTACGTCAGCACCGTGAGCTCCTCGGCCGGACCGCGCCCGTAGGTATAGACCTCGATGTCGGGAGTCAGCCATCGCACGGGTGTGCCGCGGGTGATCGGATGTTCGCCGCGGCGAATCACGACAGTGTCTTGGCGCGGCCCGTGGCTTGTCTTCTCGCCCTCACCCGCCGGGATTCGCCGGATTGTCCCTTCGGCATCGAGTTGCAGCGCGACGCCGTGGTCCTTATCACGCCAGCCGAGGCCGATCATGCGGTCATACTCAGCCCAGTGCGGGAATGCGTTGTTCGCCGAATGGAACGCCAGCAGGCCTCCGCCCCCTCGAACATAGGCCTCCAACGCACGCTCGACCGGCTCCGGCCAGCGCAGTTCGGTCCTGCGAATGTTGTTCCAGTTGATGATCACCACGCCGAAGCCGGAGAACGCCGGACGCCACCTGTCCCAAGCCGGATCGGCGGAATCGCCAGGCGTCGTCGTGACCTCGACCTCGAATATGCCTGTATCGGCAAGGGTCGCCTTAATGAAATCGGTCGTCTTGCGCCAGTCGTGATTGCTGACCCCGTCGACGATGAGGGCGCGAATCTTGGCTGGGGCCGGCATTTGCTGAGCCATGCTAGATCCCGCGGCTAGGAATGTGCCGCTGGCCGCTAGTGCTAACGGCCACCAAGGCCTTGAAACGATCTTACGAGACCTGAAGGTGGAGGCGATCAAGATGCTGAGATTGTAGTCCTAGTCCGGGCGCTGCGTCGACGGAGCCTAGGCCGGCGGCTCTGAGCAATCCTCTTCGAGCCCGGGTCTGAGGTCGCTCTCATTGCCTTAGGGAACTTTGCAGTGGAAGGCTAACCGGACTTGACGCAACCGTCTATGTTGCGCCGAGACAAGCAGTCTAGGACATCTATCTTGCAAAGTCACCCTCTGCATTTCGAGCGACTGCAACACGCTCGCGTGACTTTGGCGCCCGCCGCGGCTGTGGCACGCGCGGCCTCAATAAAGTCTTGATTAAACTAGGGCAATCCCATGATCCGCGTCACTGAGAAACAAGTCCAAGAAACCATCTCCATGCCCGAGGCCATGGATCTGGTTGAGCAGATGCTGCTGCGCTTGGCCGCCGGCCGCGCGGTCAACCATCCGCGACGCCGCGTCGCCATGGAGAGCCGCACTCTGCTGCACTACATGGCGGGCGGAGACAACGAAAACGGCTTGGTGGGCATCAAGGTCTACGCCTCCAACCCTGCAGTGGGAGCGCCTGACTTCAGAGTGTTGCTGTTCGACTCCAATACCGCGCAGCTGCTGGCCGAGATCGAAGCCAACATCCTCGGCCAGATTCGCACCGGCGCCGCCAGCGGCGTTGCGACCCGCCACCTCGCAAGAAAGGGGGCTTCTCGGGTGGCGATCTTTGGCAGCGGCTTTCAAGCCGAAACCCAGCTCGAGGCAGTGAGCTGCGCCCGCAAGTTGGAGCGAGTGCTCGTCTTCAGTCGCAAGGCCGAACGCCGTCAGGCATTCGCCGAGCACATGAGCGAGAGGCTGAACCTTTCCGTAAGCGCGACTCAGTCGCCTGAGGAAGCCCTGGATGGTGCCGATATCGTGATTACCGTGACCAATTCCCGCAGCCCGGTGTTCCCCGGTCGCCTGCTCAGGCCGGGCACCCACATCAACGCCGCCGGCAGCAACCATGCCTTGCGCAGGGAGATCGACGGTGACGCCGTGAGAATGGCGTCGCTCATCGCGGTGGATTCCATGGAACAGGCGCGAATGGAAGCGGGCGACCTCACCCAGGCGGAAAAGGACGGGGTGTTCGATTGGTCCGAAGCCTGCGAACTCCACGATGTGCTGGCCGGCAATTCTCCGGGACGCACAGGTGCCGAGCAGATCACGCTGTTCGAATCCCAGGGCCTCGCTGTCGAAGACATCGCGATGGCCGACTTCTTGTATCGCAGGTTGCGCTAACGACTACCATGAGTGGCATGCGTGCAGCTCTGGTTGCCCTGATCTGTTTGTCACTGTCGGGCGTTGGCGCCGTCGCTCAGCAGGATTGGCAGGCGCCCGCAGGAGTCAGCTGGCGCACCGACACGATTCTCAGCGAAGGCACGCGGCTAGCGGCTGAGATCTTTTCACCGAGTGACCGGGACGGCGAGAAGCTCCCTTGCATCCTCATGGCCCATGGCTGGGGTGGCACCGCGCGCGGCCTCCGACGGGATGCGCTGGTCTTCGCCAAGGCCGGGTATCTTGCCGTGACGTTCGACTACCGCGGATGGGGCAACAGCGATCCCCGCGTCATCCTTGCCAACCCTGCTCCGGACGGTAGGCCAGGCAAGTTCCAAGCCGAGGTGATCGCGATCCGCGAAGTGGTGGATCCTGTAGAGCAGGGCCGGGACTGGCTTAACGCCTTGCACTGGCTGCAAGCCGAGCCCAGATGCGACACGCAACGAATCGGCGTCTGGGGCAGCAGCTATTCCGGCGGCCACGCGCTTTACGCCGCCGCCCACGATGACCGCGTGAAGGCGGTCTTCAGCCAAGTCGGCGGGATGGACTCCCGCTTCGTGGTAGCCAGCGACGATGCACGGGCCAGAACTCTGACGGAAGCCACGCAGCGTGCCCGCGGCCAGCTGCCGTATCCCGAGCCGGGAGCGATCGAGGTCGGAGCGCTGCGGGGCGCGCCGATCCGCGACAAGCTGATGCATTACGCTCCCGTCGAGCTGGCTCGGCAAGCATCTCACGCCGCGTTGATGTTCGTGATCGCCGAGAACGAGGAGCTGTTCGACAACCGCGACCATGCCATCAAGGCCCACGCCGCAGCGACCGGGGTGAAGAAGTTGGTCACGCTGCCCGGAATCAAGCACTACGGCATCTACCGCGAGGCGCGCGAGCGTGCCCAGCAACTCGCGGTCGAGTGGTTCGACGGGCACCTGTAGCGTCTGCGGCGGCCGCCGGATTCCACCAAGTACAATGGCGGCTGTGGCAAAGTCCCGAGTCGCCATCTATCCCGGCTCTTTCGATCCCATCACCAACGGCCACCTCGACCTGATCCGGCGGGCGGCCTCGCAGTTCGAAGAACTCGTCGTCGCCGTGTTGCGGCACGACACCAAGGACGCCGATTTCCCGCTTCCCGAGCGGCTGGAGATGATCCGCAAGTCGGTCGACGGGCTCGCAAACGTCCGCGTTGCCAGCTTCGACGGGCTGTTGGTCGATTTCGCCCGCCAGCAGAACGCGAGCCTGATCGTGCGCGGGATCCGCGCTGTCTCGGACTACGAATACGAGTTGCAAATGGCCCTGATGAATCGGAAGCTCGCGCCAGGGG
>JAJDZN010000290.1 GCA_022824585.1 Bryobacterales bacterium
ATACATCGCGTACTACGCCCGTAGTACGGCCGCATACAGGGCGGGTCCGCAGCCGATTCGCGGGCGTATCAAAACAGGCCAAGAGCCCAGAATTCATTAGAGCTTGACGCGCAGGCTCCCGTGTATGCTTTTGAGCATACAGGCTTTTCCGGGAGCCTCCTGTCGCCGCAAGGCGTCCATCGTGCAGCGCAGCGCACGCCAGGCCCGTCAGGGCCACGCCAACAGCATGCTGTGTCGGGTGTGAACAAACCACTTCCGCAAGGAAGTGAGAATGACCTTGTGCGCAGCACGCCGTTGATGGTCCGTGGTTCCGGCTCTGCCGTCGGCCAGAGCCGGAGCGGCGCTTGAGCGGGTTGGCGAGGTCACGTCACTCGAACGCGTTCAGCATTTCCGCCATTGAGCAGGGGGATCGAATTTGGGCTCCGGGTACAATCTACTCGCTCGACCTCTCACGCGTTCAGTACCGGGGGTGTGATATTCCGCCGGAGGGCACCAAGCCTTTGCACAAGTGCCAAACCGCAACGGCACGTGTTGCAAGCGTGGCAAGGTTGCCAAGCGTGCGCCGTTGTCGGAGTAGTTTGCAGCTACCGACAAGTCCATTGGACCCGCGGATATCGAGCGCAACTTCGCCGCTGCTCTGACGGGGTCTCCTACCTCATCCACCTCACTGAACGCCTCCCCGACCACTGCCCCACGCGGCCAAACAACGAAGGCTTCAGCGCGCCGAAGAGCAAAAGCGCAGTTCAATAACGGGCGTGAGTTTGAAGCCACGGCAGCACGTAACACGTGTTGGTGAGTTGGACTCGAACGCTTTTGGGCTATACACGCGGTGAGCGATGCCGCCCGAATACCGAAGGGGCCTCTAATGCTGGAAAAACTCCACGTTGACAACTACCGGTGCCTGGTCAATTTTGAGCTGTCCTTAAATGAGCTGTCGCTTCTGCTCGGGCCGAACGGTGCCGGGAAAAGTTCCGTGCTCGACGTGATACATGCGTTGGTGATGCTGCTGGAAGGGAAAGCCAAACTTACCGATCCGGAGGTGTTTCCTGGCCCTACATTGACTCGGTGGCAGCGGCACAACATCCAGATGTTCGAGGCTCACGTTCGGCTGGACACAGATTTTTTTGTCTACCGCCTCGAAGTAGAGCATGATCGGCCAACCCGCCGCGCGCGCATTCATCGGGAGAGATTAACCGGAAACAGTCGACCCTTGTTCGAGTGCACTCAGGGCGAAGTGCAGCTCTATCGCGATGATCATTCGGAAGGCCCACATTTTACAGCGGATTGGTCGGAGTCTGCGCTTGCGCGGGTAGCACCCCGACCGGATAACAGACGTCTCTCTAACTTCATGGATTTCATAAGAGGAGTGATGGTGTGCAGTATCGATCCGCCAGCGTTTCGTAACGAATCACAGAACGAGGCTCGCCTCCTGAACCGTGACGCCAGCAACTTTGCAGATTGGTACCGACATGTTCTTCAGGAACGCCCCGACCTGGTCCCGCAGTTTACGAGCAGACTCCGAGAGGTCATTGCGGGCCTGAACGCGATCCGCTTGGAGAAGATCGGTCAAGACACGCGCGCGCTCACGGTCATGTTCGACGACGACGGCGAACGGTACGAGCTGCGGCTTGGTGAGTTATCTGACGGTCAGCGAGCACTTATTGCGCTGTACGCCTCGATTCATTTGGCTGAGGGCCAGATTTACACGGTGTTGCTAGACGAACCAGACAACTACGTGGCGCTCCCCGAAATTCAGCCTTGGCTCATGTCGCTCACCGATGCGTGCGGGGCTTCAATCTCGCAGGCGGTGGTGTGCTCTCACCACCCGGAATTGATCGATTACCTCGGGGCCGAGAGTGGTCTTCTACTTCAGCGGAAGGGGGCAGGTGTAGTCACAGCCAGCAGGCCTGAGTTCGGGGAATTCGATGGTGGCATGAAGCTCTCCGAATTGATCGCCAGAGGATGGACACGATGAGCAGGAGCGTGCAGATTGTCCTGCTTTGTGAGGACTCGCAACATGAGGCCTTTGCTCGACGTTTTCTCTCAAAGGTCGGCTGGACAATACGCGACATCAGGGTCGAAAAGGCACCAAAAGGATCAGGATCGGGCGAACAGTTCATCCGCAATCGCTTTCCCATTGAGGTCAAGGCGTTCCGGAGCCAGAAACACCATGTCTCCATCGCGCTCCTCGTAATGATGGATGGTGACCAGAAGGGGGTCGAAGGGCGTTTGAACGAACTCGATAACGCATGCAGGGAGCGCGACATTCCGCCCAGGAGTTCCGATGAACGCGTGCTTGTGTTCGTGCCCACCTGGCGAATCGAAACTTGGCTTGCCTACCTCGAAGGTGAAGCAGTTGATGAGACCAAACGCGACTATCCTCGCTTGCGGCGGAAACGAGACTGTCGGCAACACGCCGAGACGCTTGTCAGTATGTGTCAAAACAATATGCTTCGGCAGCCAGCTCCCAGTTCGCTGGTTGCCGCTTGCGAAGAGTACAACCGGTGGAACAGTAGATTGCAGCGGCGCTAACCGTCGGACCGTCGTGGTCTACTGGCGTGAGGAGGATGTACCGTCAGTGGTCAAGAAAGTGCCCCCAAGAGCCGCCGTCCAGCGTTTCTCGGAGGCGTTTAGGTATGTAAATCCCCCCTGTTTGTCCGCTAACCCCCTTGTCTCTTACCGGTGCATGCCGCGGTATCCGGCACGCTGAGTTCCAGGCGGTTCAACGTGCTCGAGCCCGCCAGCGCCTGCCCCCGAGCGCACGCACGGGTCGAACCCGAGAAACCGCTGCCAATTCAGCCGGTCGCGGATCAGGGACGCCATTCGCTCACCGCGTTGAGCGTGCCGTGCCGTGCCGCCAGGATCAGGATCTTGAACATCACCACTGGGTCATACGGCGGACGGCCGCCCTTCGGCCCGCCCGCATACTTTAGCTCCTGCCCCAGCGACTCCTGGAACTGCTCGAAATCCACGATCTGGTTCAGAAGCTCCAGTAGATCTCCGGTCTTCGACAGCCGCGCCAGATGACCCGGCAACCCAAACAATCCCACATTACCCGTTGACGACACGCCAGCTCTGGTACGACCAGGATCGGCTACTTGCAGCACAACCGCTAGGTAATTGGAGGCGTCCGCAAATCTGGCCCGTAGCCCTTGATGGCGGTCCGACCCGCAAGATGGCCTCACGCTGAAATCTTCATTAAGCTTGGTGATGAAGCCTTGATGTCGGTTCCGGTCTCAAAACAGGGTTTCCACGGCGAGTTGCCAGTCAGCATCCCGGCATGTGCAGCATCAGGCATTTTACCCAGTGAGGGGCGGAACAAACCATGAAGATAATCCTGGCACTTATTGCTCTTGTTGCTTGCGTGGCATTTTTTATTGGTTCTGCAAGGAGTTTTATCTCCGGGAATTTTGGTAAAGGAGTGGGTTATCTAATGTTTGCATTCGGGCTTATTTTGGTTGTTGGTGTTCTTGCAGATTGAATGGGGGCCGTATCTAGGGTATTTCGCCAGCACGAATATCGGGCTGGATACTTGGTCTGGAACCCATAACTAGACATGCGGTCGGGCCGTGACCTTCACGCCAAAAGATATTCCGTGCGGCGCTAAAATCCGCGGTCTGCGCGCCCAGTTACGCACTGGAAGAGTTTGTAAATTGCGTTGTGGCCGATTCCGGGTTTGATACTGATTCTGGTTTCCATTCGTCCGTGGCCAGGGCTTTCATCCGCCGGGCAAGGGCGCGGTGCATACCGTCAGCCTCGTCGCCAGCCACTTATGTTGGCGCGGTCAGTCGGTGGTCTCGGCAGGATGGATGTCGTTCAGATACGCAGCAATCCGGCTGTCCCGCCCCACTGCCAACTCTTCTCACTCGAAGGATGGCCGACTTCGTGGGGACGCAGCAAATTCAGGTCGCTATGACGCCCACGACAACTGATACTCATGATCGTCATGAGTAAGGTCGTCACCATTAGGAGCTGTCAGACCTTGAGCACTTGAAACGCGCGGACACAATCTCCATATATGCATCACCTGCAAATGCCCGTTACGGACGAGAGCTTTTCGATCAGGGATGCGCCCATGAAACCAGAGACTACCTACCAGACGGTGCTCGGCCGGCTGATCGCCATGAAGCGTCGGCAAAGGCAGATGGATCAGGAGGAACTGGCGCAGCATGTGGGCGTGAGCAGCTCCACCTGGTCCCGTATTGAGGCGGGCCTGTCGGCACTCAGCATCGACCAGCTGGCCAAGGCCGCGGAGAAGCTGGGATCGCCTGTCGGTGAACTGACAGCGGAAGCGGACGATCTCGTCCGGGCGCTGCTTCGGCAGGAGGACGTCGAGGTCCACAGCAGTCGTGACCAGGCGAATTCCACGACAAGCGGCGATGAAGCGCCGACAGGCGTGTTTCTCAGAGGCGAAACGTTGACCGCGACGGTCGCGGCGATGATGCGCAAGAAACCGAAAGGACCGATCACCATGACCTACAAGTACAGACCGGACGAGGGCCTAGATTTTCTGGAGGATGTTCCGAGCGAACATCTCGAGGGCCTCGTCGCGCTACTGACCGAGGACAGGAACGAAGAACTCACGGACACGGAAGGCTACAAGTGCCATCACCCCGACCACAACAAATACTGGCGGGAAATTGCCACTGAAATCCAGACCTTTGGAGGGAATACGTTTTCAAACATTTACAGGGGCGGGGGCACCTTCTACCGGGACATCCTCCAAGACGTGTGCGACCGGCTGAAGGTCAACTACCACAAGGGATCAAGTATCCAGACCATCGAAATGAACCTCCTGCAGAAAGCGCTGGAGGATTCGTTCGAAAAGCTCAATGCAGACCAGAGGGCTGAAGTTCTCAGCGCCCTGGGCGAAGAGAACGCGACGAACCTAACGTCCACTGCAGCGATAGCCGCCGCTCCGTTGCTGCTGCGGACCAGCGGTTTCGCAGCGTACAAGTGGGCTCTGATCATTGTGAATGGAATCCTCAGGCAAAGCATCGGCCGAGGTCTGTCTTTCGGCGCCAACATTGCGCTGACCCGTACGTTGTCGGTCGCCGTCGGGCCGGTAGGCCTGGCGCTTACGGCGGCGTGGACGGCGTACGACCTAGCGGGCCCTGCCTACCGTGTCACTGTTCCGTCGGTGCTCTACGTCGCCGCACTCCGCTTGCAGAAAGCTCACGACAAGCAGTTGGAAACGCGTGATCCCGAATAACCGCCTGTCTCGCTCACAGACGACCAGATGAATGTGATGGTACGGCGACGGCCGCCCGAACCGGGCAGACGTCGCCGTCCCCCGCGCACCCTTTACAGAAGCTCCCAACCAAATTGCGGGTGGCAATATCGCCAACGCAGGGCGTTATGACGCCCGTTCTGATCCAGCGGACCTCCAGTTGCTCACGGCGGACCGCCTCTCGGCCATCTGTCGGGCGAAAATAGCGATCAAAGGGCGGTACAGGGAATTTTCCCGAAAGTTGTCATTCGCAGCCATGACGCCTCATTACGTCGACAGAGATCGACCAGGACCCCCCAGGCATGACTAACTATCTGATAACGCAAACGTACCAACTTGACATACCGGATTTCCTAGCGCACACCGTAGCCCGTGACGGACCAATTCGCGGGAAGGAGCAGGATGATCGAGCGACGCAAGCAAGGAAGACCGGCGGCCGGGGTCGCCGCCAACGACAACGGATCGACGGAGACCCGTGTGCACGCCGCCGTCCTGAGCCTCGCCCGGCTGCTCGGGCGCCAGATCGCGCGTGAGCAGTTCGAGCGCCCGGATTGCGCCAACGACAACGAGCCGGTACAGGAGACCCGGAACCTGAAGGAGACATGACATGACCCGTGCCGCCCTCTACGCCCGCTACTCCTCCGACCAGCAGCGCGCCGCCTCGATCGACGACCAGTTCCGGGTCTGCCGCGAGCACGCGGAGCGGCACGGCTGGACGGTCGCGGGCGGCTACCGGGACGCGGCGACCTCGGGCGCCAGCATGATCCTCCGTCCGGGCATTCAGGCATTGCTCGAGGACGCACGCAGGGGCGTATTCGACGTTGTGGTGGCGGAGGCGCTCGACCGCGTGAGCCGCGACCAGGCGGACGTGGCGGCGCTCTACAAGCATTTGCAGTTCGCGGGCGTGATGATCGTGACGTTGGCCGAGGGCGAGATCAGCGAGCTCCACGTCGGGCTCAAGGGCACAATGAACGCGCTGTTCCTCA
>JAJDZN010000044.1 GCA_022824585.1 Bryobacterales bacterium
TGGTCCCCGCGCGGGCCGCCGCGGCCCCACTCGTGCGGGGCCTTGCCGTTGACCCGCAGCGGCCGGCCCGACATCACTTGGTTGCCCAGCATGTCCAGCACGTAGACGTAGTGCTGGCCGTCCGTCCAGCGCGGGTCGCGCGCGATCTCGCGCGTGGCGAAGTAGACGCCCGCTTCGACCGCCATTGCCGCGCAGCGGACGAACTCCCGCAGCCCCTCTGGGCTCGGAGCGGCGCCCAGGGCCGCCGCGCTGACCTCGTCCGGGTAGCAGGTGCCGGGCCAGTCGCGCGAGTAGATGCCGGCCCCGATCACGGCCGGCTCGCCGTCCCAGTCGATCTCGATGACGTAGGAGGCCTTGGCCGACCGCTTGCCGGTCGCCGGATTGGGGAACGAGTAGTAGAGCCAGCCATCATCGACCACCTGCGTCATGAGGTAGGCCTCGTAGAAGAGGTCGTTGCCGAAGTCGTCGATCGCCTCGCCCCAGACGCCGCCCTCGCGGGAGGGGTCGGGCGGGTAGACGAAGGTCTTGGCATCAGTGCCGGACTTGGCGATGCCGTCGACGAACACGTAGGTGGGGCCGTGCTTCCAGCGCTCGTCCTCGTTGAAGGCGCGGCGGGCTTCCGCGGTGCCGTGCTCGGCGAGGTACTCGGCGGCGCAAGTCACGAACGCCCGGATGTTGCTCTGCGTGCGCACCGCGCTCGCGGCGATGTTGCGGTCGGAGCAGCCGCTCGTCATTGCCGGGCCGCCCGTAGGCGCTCTCCCGTAGAAGCCCGACCCAACGATGAAGTTAAACGGAACCGTGCTTCCGTCGGGCCTGTGGACCGTGCCGGCGAACTCGCGGGCGTAGCCCACCTTGGGGATATCGGCGCTGTCGCTGTCGTCAGCAGGATCGTCCCAGTAGTACTCGATGAAGCCTCCTTCCGGGCCACTGGCCGCTGCTTCGAGAACCTGCGGCAGAACGAGCTGTCCGGTCACGACGTCCTTCACGGTCGGTACCAGAGGCCGAAGCTCGAATCTGTCCGGAAACGCCCCATGAACTAGGATTACGTTTGTAGTGAGATCCAAGACGTAGAGGTAGACCGAGCCCTGCCTCCAAGGCCCGTTGGGATCCCGCAGGGCGATCCTAGCTTTCGAGGAAGCGGCGAAATCGCCGCTCGCCTGGAGTTCGATAAAGTACTCTCCCGCTTGGTTGACGAAGCCCTTCAAGGTCTCGCGGTCCACCACGTCGCTGGCAGTCACCGCCGGGTCGCCGTAATCGATCTCTTCCCGAGCCAAGTGGAATGGCTGGAGATCGAATCCGGTGAGGACGATGATCGGGAGCCGAAAACTGCCCGAGATATAGACGCTGGCGTAACCGGAGGCACCCGGAATGCCCGGGCGCAGACCGCGCACAGGGACGGTAGCATCGAACGGGCCATGCGGTTCCTGCAGCAATTTCGCATAGACAGCTGTGAAGTCGGTCAGCTCCGCTCCGGAGATGCCGAGCGCAGAAAGGATTTCCAGATAGATCAGGGGATTGATCTGCCCGCCCGACAGTGCCATCCGCTTCGAGTGAACGAACACCCTGCCATCGGGTGTCAGCGTCACAATGTAGGTGGAACCGGAACGCCAAGGCCCTCCTTCCTGCCTGATGAGACATCCGAAGTACGCTACTTGTTCAAAGCTCGTCACTCCTTGGCTGCCTTTCCTGAATTCGTCTCTTGCCGCCAGAGCGAAGTCTGTCAGGCTGGCGCTGCCATCTTCTACCTGTTGTGCCGTCACCGCCGGGTTCGGCGGAGGGGGCACGCCGGGAGGAAGTGGGCAAGCTTCCTGTGCCGAGGCGTGGAGTGCATTGGGAAGGACGCCGGCCAGCACGAGCAGGCCGACAGCACGAATGATCGATTTCGAAGCTGTAGATGTATGAGTTTTCATCTTGAGGATCCTTCAATCTTATCCATAGAGTCTAGTGAAAATAGATGGTCTATCTCAGCGCTTGCAAGATAGGCTAGAGCTCGACGGCGTAGATCGGTTTTTGCCGGATGTCTGAGTGCTGCGCTGGTGCCTCGAATCAAGAGGCGGGCAAGGGCGTTGAACAACGAGTCCTCCCGGATCAGCCATGCAGGCCGTCAGATGAACGCCGCGGCCGTGGTTGACTGGCCAGTCCGCGGCCCATCGGCGACAGACGGAGCCTCGACGTCTTGTGCGTGCTCTATCTCGCCCCTGCGCTACTGGCCCGCTCGGCTCCAGGTAGTGCCCGGTGCAAACGGGTACGAGCGCTTCGCGCGGACGGCTCGGCCGGGCCTAGCGCCGTCGACCAGCCGGCCCTCGACCAAGACCGGCGTGCCGTTCACGATCACGTGCCTGATGCCTACCGGGCTGCGCGCCGGGTCTGAATAGGTGCCGCGGTCGATCACCGTGTCCGGGTCGAACACAACGATGTCCGCGTCGGCGCCCGGCCGGACGCGCCCCTTGTTGCGCATCGCCGGGAGGCGCTGCTCCAGGCGCATTGCCGGCATGACCGTCATCTTGCGCAAGGCCTCCGTCAGGGTCAGTGCCTGCTGCTCCCGCACGAACCGCCCCAGCACGCGCGAGAAGGTCCCGAACGAGCGGGGATGGGCCCTGCCGCCGCTCAGCCACATCCCGTCGCTCGCGATCATGACCAGCGGATTGGCAATGGCCGTCCGCACGCTGTCTTCGCTGTATAGGGGCGGCATGATGATCGTGCCTCCGGTGCGGCGCCTTTCCGGGAACGTGTCGCGTGTCAGCGTCTCGCCAGTCCGTACCCAGATGAATTGCGCCAATTCCTCATCGGTGTAGTCCTGCCACCGATTGAACAAGTGCGATTGGATCAGAGTCGAGCCGCGATTGTATGGATAGGCCTCGGTCGTGATGTCGACGCCTCGCGCTTGGGCCCTCTCGATGAGGGCGAGGTACCCCGTGACACGGTCTCGGGCACTGCTGTTGAGGTGCACCACGTGGGCCTGCGCGCCGGTTTCCCGCGCGGCGGAAATCACCTCTTCCAGATTCGCGAACGTCGTTAGGTCTGTCCGCATGTGCACATGGCAGCTGGCCCCGTAGCGGGTCGCGACGCGAAACATCTCAACGATCTCGTCCTTGGTCGCTCCCGGTGTGTAGGCCAGTCCGAAACCGACCGCCAGGGCACCTTGGTCAAGCCCGCGCTCGATGCGTCTGGCGAGCGCCGCCATCTGCTTGGCAGTCAGAGGCGCGGCGAGCGACTCGCCGGACAGTCCGGGGTTGTGGCCGAGCATCGCAAGCTGCCGCGAGTAGGGGTGCGAGATACTGGCGCCGTAGTTCAGCAACGCCTTGCCTTGGCGGTCCTGATACCAGGCCTCGATGTCCTCTACGCCGATCTCGAGCTCCAGAGCCGTCGTGATCCCGTCTCGGACTTGGGCGGCGTAGTTCTCGAGACTCTGCCCGTGCTGGTGCAGGTCGATGAATCCCGGCGCCACGACGAGCCCGGCAGCATCTAGGCTGCGCGCTCCTTCTAGGGCCGATTCGCTGACTGTGACCACCCTGCCGGCGATGATCCCTACGTTCCGCACGGCGTCGAGTCCCGATTCGGGGTCGATGACCCGCCCGTTGCGGATTACCAGGTCGTAGCCCCCTTGGCCAGCCAAGGTTGCGGCCCAGGCGACCGCTAGCGCAATTGCTCGTTTCACTGGCGAAGATTATGGCACTGTTCGCTGTGTGCGAACTTTGCCAGGCGCGGCTCGCCAGTCAGCTCGCTGTATCTCTTGGCGGCATCCCGTTTGGTGTTCGAGGATGTCAAGAATTTGTCAAGTCGAAACTGGAACCGAATCGAAGTGACGCGCATCTAAGCGCGCATATATCCCCATCAAGGAGGTTCGGTGCAATGCAAGCAAGAGCGTTAATCGTTTCGCTGTGGGCTGGCGTGGCTCTGTGTCCGGTGTCGGCAGCGGCTGGCCCGCAAGCAGCCCGGACTGACCTGGGCGTTGCCCGCGTGAGCGTTGTCAACGGCGACGTGGCGACCCGGCGCGGCGATTCAGGCGATTGGATCGCCACCACTGTCAACTCGCCGATCGTCGAGGGGGATTCTGTCCGCACCGTAGGAGCATCAAGGGCCGAGGTCCAGCTGTCTCCGGGCAATTTCGTCCGCATCGTGGGCGACAGCGAGGCACAGTTCGTCGAACTCGGCGAAAAGGTGTTTCGCGTGCGCGTGATCCACGGCACGGCGTTATACAGCGAACTGCCGGACTCCGCAGCTGACATCGACGTTGAGACTCCTTTCGCGGCTGTCCGACCCCAGGAAAAGGGCCGCTATCGAATCCATGTTGGGGCCGATTCAACGGTCATCGAGGCTCGCGAAGGCAGGACGGAGATCGCCATGGAGCGCAGCACGAGCAGCTTGACCGCGGGTCAGGCCATGACGCTGCGGCAGGGATCCTCCGGGGTGGAGTTCGAGGTGGGCCGTGCCAGCAACAGGGACGGATTCGATCGCTGGGCCGCGAATCGCGATCGGGAGCTACGACGTTCGAGCGCCTATCGCTTTGTCAGCCGGGACATCTACGGCGTGGATACGTTTGACGACCACGGCTCTTGGCGATACGTCTCCTCGGTGGGCCACTGCTGGTTCCCGCGAGTCCCGGCGACGTGGGTGCCCTACCGCCACGGCCACTGGACCTGGATCGACTACTACGGCTGGAACTGGGTGCCCGATGCACCGTGGGGCTGGGCCACCTCGCACTGGGGGCGCTGGCACTACGACCCGATCTACGGCTGGGGCTGGTATCCCGGATCCCCTCGGCTGCGTCATATCTGGCGACCCGCTCTCGTATCGTTTATCGGTGCGGCGATCCGCGGCGCGGCCTTCGGTCACATCGGCTGGGTACCGTTGGCACCGGGAGAGTTGTACTGGCCTTGGTACGGTCGGTCATTCTACGGATTTGGTCGGGGCCGGCTGGGGGCGGCAAACACAATCGTCGTCGATAACAGCGTCAATATCATCACCAACTACCGCTACGCCCGTGGCGGTTCCGGCGGGTCCGCCGTCTCTTACCTCGAAGCCGATCAGTTTGGCGCTGCCCGAGCCAACACGCCGCGCGGAATGCGTCTGGCGCAGTCTGCGCGCGGGGTCGCGATTCGAGGCCCGCTGCCAGTGGTGCCTAGCCGAGCCAGCCAGGGCCGGGTGCTGCCCGCGTCTTCGAGCAGCGTTCGCGTGTCCTCGCCGAAGGCTTGGAGCCGAGCGTCTGTGTCACAGCTGCGTGATGGCACGGCGAGAGTGTCGTTCGATGATCAGCGCAACTCATTGCGTTCGTCAGTGGATGCCTTTCATCGCCGGCACGACTCGCGACCCGCCGCAGTGGCGTCCAGCACCAGCACGCGAGCAGGTACGGTTCGGGCCACTGCCTCGCGCCCGGCAGGGACAGCAGGCGCGACGACAAGGCGGGAGCAAGCCGTGAATCCGTCGACTTCGCCGCTGCAATCACAGCGTCGCCGTGTCGGAGCCCCGTCCGCGGCGGCCCCTGGTGTTGGAACCGAGCCCGCAAGCCCGTCCACGGCGGTCGCAGCCAGAAGCGGGACGCTCGGTCCATCGAGCAGTGCGTCGTCCCGGACGGCCACCGCTGGGTCTGCTGTGCGCGGAGACAGTGGCGCTGGCGCCCAAACTTCCTCCCGCGTCCCTGCAGTTGGATCAAGTCCGCGGCCCCGCGCGGCTGTCACCACGGCGCGGACACCGCAGGTCCGTGCTCGAACGCTTCCTGTGTCCCCGCGCGTCTCGTCGCAGACTCGTCTGCCGTCCTCGGCATCGAGTTCTGCGCCCGCGACCGCATCGTCGCCAGCGCGCGGTCCGGTATTCGCGCCCAGGAGCGGGTCTAGAGTCGGTGTCGGAGGCGACTCTGGAACGACCCTGCGGACATCCCGCCAAGACAGCGGGACAAGATCGAGCGGCACGGCTGGAGCTTCGCGGCCAGCTGGCAGCACTTCAGCTCGTACGTCGTCGCTCGGCGCGAGCTCTTCCAGCCCGAGCCGAGTGCGGCCGTCGTCTCGACCGCCGGTCGCGGGATCACGTTCTTCAGTCACTGGTGGCGTTGCGTCGGCGGGCCAGAGGAGCCGCTCGGTCGCTGGCCCAGCGACTGCGAATCGAGGCGTGCGGCAAGGCTCCGGGCCGTCGACGGGCTCCTCGTTTCCGGCTCGAACGCGGAGCCGGATTAGCCCGGGATCTTCGAGCAGAGGCGGCAGCTCCGGCACTTCGCGCAGTCAGCGCTCCGCGCCAAGCTATCGCCGACCGACCGTCGGCTCCACGTCGTCCAGTCGCAGTAGCCGGATCGGACCCGGCACATCGTCGAGTACCAGGCGGAGTTCCCCTTCCGGGGCGCGCTCGCGTTCGTCTTCGCGAACGTCGAGCCGCGTGAGCCCTAGGTCTTCGAGCAGCGGAGGGTCGTTTGGAACAGGGAGCGGCAGGTCCGCTAGCCGGAGAAGCTCCCCTGGCGGATCCGGCGGTTCGAGAAGCCAGCGTGCCACGCCAAGCTATCGCCGCCCGACTGTTGGCGCGACATCCTCGAGCCGTAGCAGCCGGACCGGGCCGTCATCCTCTTCGTCATCGCGCGCTAGGTCGACAGTCGGTGGCAGCCGCTCGCAGTCCACCGGGGCCTCGCGCTCCTCTTCGAGCCGGTCTGCGCGCCCGTCTTCGAGTTCCAGCACACGCCGGTCCAGCCAAAGCCCGGGTGATCGGTAGCGACGCGGCTTTCGGGCCGTCTGGACCCCGTTTTCCAGCCGCCTGCGAGAATAGAAGCAAGGCACCCAGACACGGGTGCTGGTCTGGCCGGTACTTCGGAGACCACCATGTCGGCAAGCGGCCAAAAAGGCAAGCAGTCGCGAAAACCGGTTGTCATTGACACAGATCCGGGCCTTGACGACGCTCTCGCCCTAGTCCTAGCCTTGCGCTCGCCAGCGCTGGATGTGAGGGCGATCACCGTGGTTGCCGGCAACGTGTCGCTGTCCGCCTGCACTGCCAACACACTGCGGATCGTGGAGGCTGTCGGCCCGGCTTCCGTTCCACCCATACATGAAGGGCACGCGCGCCCACTGAGCGGCAGGGTCGCTCGCGCTGGCGACGTGCATGGAGATGACGGTCTGGGAGGGATCACTCCGAAGTATCCCGTGCGGGAACTTGCCGTGACCGGTGGCCATGCCACCCAAGCCATGGTTGCACTGGCCCGCCAGCATGGCGAAGCTCTGACCATCGTTGCGCTGGGGCCTCTCACGAACGTCGCCAAGGCGATTGAACGAGACCGCAGCGCGATGTCGGGTATAGGCCGGCTGGTCGTGATGGGCGGAACTGATGACGGCAAGGGCAACATCACGCCTACGGCCGAGTTCAATTTCTATTCCGACGCTGCGGCGGCCAAGGCCGTGGTCCGGGCGGGACTTCCGACGACGCTGGTAGGCCTGAACGTGACGCGCAGAACGCTGCTGCACAAGGACCTGTTCCACCAGCGGCTGGCGGCAGCCGAGCCTGCGCGGCTGCGCTCCTTCCTCGAGGATGTCAGCCACCCGTACTTCGAGTTCGGGCGCAAGGAAAGCGGCAGCCACGCCTGCGTGATGCATGACCCCTTGGCCGTCGGGGTGGCGATTGACGCGACTCTTGTCAGCACGGAGCGCCTGCCTTGTGACGTGATTGACACTCCGGGTTTGACGCGCGGCATGATGCTGGTCGGCAGGGACGCCAGTGCAGCGGCGTTGGCGCCCGCAGCGGTCGCCACAGAGGTCGATGCGGACCGGTTCATAGATCTCTTTCTGGACGTGGTCTGCAGCGGATAGCGACTGTCGCGGTGTCTGTTCTACTGTGTCGAGTGCGTCAGTTCGACACCCCTTGATGCCTAGCGAGGCCGGGCTGCAGAGCGACCAGGGCAGACGTAGAGCCACAGAAGCGTATTGCCCCTGCCAGCCTCACGCCAAGCCGGCCGTGCTACAGTGCTCGGTTGGGTCGCCGGAGTGCGGAAATGGCTTCTCTGGCACGCATCCGGCCGCGCCCTGCCCGCCCGGCAGCCCGCGGGCTGCCGGCGCGCTCTCTCCTCTGGATTGCCTGCCTCGCTTCCGCCGGCGGCATGGCCGGCCAGGACGGGGGCGCGCCCGAGCCGCGCGTCGAGGTTGATGCCGAGCTCAGGTTCCGCGGAGAGACCCGCAGCGGCAGCGGCGTCAATCCCAAGGGCGTGGACAGCTTCGCCCTGTCGAGGCTGAGGCTCAACCTCGGCCTGCGGCCGGCCAAGCACGTAGGTGTGTTCGTCCAGGCGCAGGACGCGCGAGTCGCGGGCCTTGATCCCGGCGGCAACCACCTGCGCTTCCATAATCTGGGCTTTCGCCAGGCGTACGTGGCCCTCGGGCACGAATCCGGCCCGGTGACCCTGCGCGCTGGGCGGCAGGAGCTCGATTACTTCGAGGGCCGCTTGATCGGCGCGCGTAACTGGAGCAACACCACGCCTGTTTGGGACGGCGCCAAGCTGACCCTGCGGCGGGGCGAGGACAGCGTCGACGTGTTCGCCGTCGCGCATGTCAAGGTCCGGGAGGGCCCCGATTTTCTGAACACGGAAACGGCCGTGGGCGGAGCGGTCGGCTCCATCCGTTCGTGGGTGGAGGGGCTGAGGATCGAGCCTTTCGTTCTGCTGACGCGGCAGCCCGTCAGTGCCAGCTCGAACGTCGGCGGCCGGCTCCACACGGCGGGCTCGCGCTTCTCGGGGGTCCTGGACGGGGCGTGGGACTACGAGTTCATCCTGATGGGGCAGGGCGGAGACGTCGGTGGCCTCGACAAGCGGGCATGGTCGGGCACGGCCGGGCTGGGCAAGACCTTTGAGCGGCTGCCGTCTCGGCCGAGGGTTGGTTTCGAGTGGAGCCACGGCAGCGGGGACGCGGACCCGCTTGACGGAAGGAACTCCACCTTCGAGCCGTTCTTCATATCCCGGCACCGGCACTACGGCGAGCAGGATCTCGTGGGGCTCAGGAATCTGCAGTACCTCAACGGCGGCGTGCGGATGCACCCGCGAGAAGGGCTGGAGATCGAGGTGGAGTTCATCTCGCATCGCTTGGCCAGCCGGAACGACGGCCTGTACGCTGCAAGCGGGGCGCTGCAGGCCCGGGCTCCGGAAGGCGGCAGCGGTACGGGATCGGTCGGCTCGGAGCTGGATGCGGTCCTGCGGTACCGCCCGACGGAGCGGGTCCAGCTCGTTGTCGGCGTCTTCCGGTTCTTCGCCGGCCCCTTCGTCGAGCGTCACGTGCCGGGCGGGGAATCGCAGACCTACCTGTACACCAGCCTCGTCATCCGGATCTAGCCCAGACCGCCCCGGGGCCGGTCATCGCTTGCCCCCGAGCCCCGCGCCGCAGTGATGCCCAGAGCCTGCTGTCTATATCGCCACGAGCATGTCGTCGCGGCCCCTGAAATGGTGGCGCAGCCCGACCGCGTCTCCGCGCCAGATGCCCCGCCCGACGCAATGCCATCACGACTGCCGGCAAGGCTGCGCCGACAAGTGCAGTCTGGGGGCTTCAAATCTGACCCGATCATCAACCTCGCGCCGCGTCGAGGAGTCTACCCCTGAAGCGAGGAGGCCCATTCTTCACCCAGCGTCAAGTAGTCGCACCAGTCGCCTTCGACCTTAGGCATGCCGAAATGCCCTTTCCAATAGGCGAGGAAAGACTCGGTCGCATCTCGGTGGCGGTCAGACAAGGTATTCAGCAGCCGCAGGGAGGCTGCGCTGTTGGGCGTTTCAGACGAATGAAGCAAGCGAATGGTGGAGTCGCAGTCGCTTAGCGCCCCAAGTCGCTGTTGGAGGTCTCGCAAGGCCCCGAGCCGCTCGGACAACGATGGGCCGTACTGCTCGGAGAACAGTTCCAAGCAGTAGCGCAGTCGCTTGCTCGCAAGTCGGAATGCGTGCAGTTCCTCCGGCATAGCGCCCGCGACGCAGGCCGCGCGTCCTTGGCGGAAGTACTGCGCCGCTAGGGCGGGCAGGACTGCGCCGGCATTCGCCGCGCAGGACCGCTCAGGCATCCAAGACAAGTGGGTAAACGGCCTTCCGCCCGCTACGGAAGCCGCCGATCCGTCTTGGGCGGGTTCGGGCGCAGGGCTGCTCGCAGCGCTGAGCCACCTCTGCGTGAGGTTCTGCACCCGTTTGCGCTCGAGCCGCTCGCTCATGATCCGCGCCGCCACGCCGCGCCTGCGTCGCAGATCGTCCGCCACCAAGCACCCCAGGCCCGGATCCAATTCAGGGATGAGCTCGAGTGCGACATCTAGTTCGCGTACCAGCCGGGCAGCGGAGAGGATCGATTTGACCCGCTTGCGGAAGTCGGCCGCTCGATCCGCGTTTAGCAAGGTGGAAAAGCAGTCCAGCGTGTAGACCAGGCGCCGCGCCGCCACTCGAAGTCCGTGTACGGCGGAGGCGGTTGGGTCGGCGCGCGCCCCTGCCAGTCGCTCCGCCGTCCTTGCGGTGTGGCGCAAGCAGTGCGAATGGACGAAGTCGAGGAAGCCGCTCCGAGACCGCGGAGTCGAATTCTCAGGATCTGCGCCGGAGGCGCGGGTGTCTGTCGCGGCAGGCTGCATCAAGCGAGGGTGGCAACCCGAAAGCCTCAGATCGCGACACCCAGGATGCGCGCCAGTTCCGGGATGTTCGGATTGCCGTAGAACTCGCCGTCAACGTCGAACGTGGGCACCCGGCGCTTGCCGTCGTTGTGGTGCATGACCAGTTCTGCGGCACGATCGTCGTTCTCGATGTCGATCTCCGTGAACTCGATGCCTTGCTCGCGGAGGAATTTCTTGGCCCGCCAGCAGTCCGAGCACCACTGAGTCGAGTACATGCGGATCGCCATACAAGTCCAAGAATAGCATCGGCTTCGCGGGCCCTTAGGCCCAGCGCCCGAGCACAGGGAGCCATCCCTTGCGGGCGAGCAGTTCGACGAAGTTCAGCAGGATCGCCAGTACCAGCAGGGCCGGCCACAGATCCATCCAGCGCTCGATCGCCCGGCCTCCGGTGGCGAAGAGGTCTTCTGGTGCGGGATTCGTGCGACCGCCCGTCGCTGCAGCGATGGTCTGGAGCAAGTCAGAGTCCGAGCCGTACCGGCTCAATTCGGAATTCTCGCGATAGTACGCGGCTTCCGGAAACGCGCGGGACCTCTCGGCGGGCCGGATGCGGAACAATCCGTGGAGTCCTTCCGATGGGAAGCGCGCCTCGAATCCCCCCCCGGTCGGTTTCGGTGTCCCGACACTTCTATAGCCATCCGGGCCCAGCGCGTAGAGATCGGGCATATCTTCCGGCCTGTCGTCCGAGGACGGGTTGAAGCGCACTACGACCTCATCCGTGCTCGCGTCGTACTCCGTCTGTACCGCTGTGCGCGCTGCCCTCGGCAACAGGTCGCGCAGCGAGTTCGACCAAAACGTGTCGAACCCCTTCCAAGCCACCCAGTTGGTAGCCCAGCGATCCTTGGCGTCGGATGTGAACACGGCCGAGCGTCCGAGGCCGTACTGCCAGCGCGCGAACAACGGGTCATCGTCCGCGGCGTGCAGGATCGTGTCGGCCGCCGGCTTGACCTCGAACTTGACCCAGCCCAGCAGCGGCCCCGGCTCGGCCAGATCCAAGCCCTCGAGGATCTCGAAGTCTCGCTCGGCGAACGGCACGAATTCCCGCTCGGTGACGGACGTGCCGGTGTGTTCCATCACGTCTTTGAGCACGATCTGCTCGAGTGCTGAGATATCGATCAGGAAATAGGATTGCCCCTCGGCGCTTCGGGCCACCCGCTCGAGGTACGAGCGATTGACGTCTTGGCCCAAGCCGATCGTCGAGATCGTTACCTCGTTGGCGGCGGCTTCGCGCGCAAGCGCGATGCTGTCACCTTCCTCGGATATTCCGTCCGTCAGCAGCAGGATGTGCTTGTAGACGGCCTCCTGCGGCCGGATGAGCCTGTACGCCTCGCCCAGGGCCGGTGCGATCTGGGTGCCGCCGTCCGCCACGATTCCGCTGATCAGCCGCTGGGTCTCGGCTGGCGTTTCGTTCCGTTTCAGGGGCGCGGCCCATTCGAACGAATTGTCGAACGCCAGCACTCCGACGCTGTCGATGGCTCGCAGGTTCTCTACCACGCCCAGGGCTGACTGCCGCGCGAGCTGCATCTTCTTGCCTTCCATCGAGGAGGACTTGTCCACGACCAACACCACGGCCGTTCCCTCGGGCGTGCGTGGCGGGGCTAGGATCGCCGGCAGCATCGATTGCAATTCGTCCTGTTCCTCGTGGGTTCGCTCGCGATAGAGGTTCTTCTCACCCGCGATGAGCAGGAAGCCTCCGCCGCCGCGCACAAACCCCGCAAGCCGCTCCTTGACCGCCTCCGGCCATGCTTCGAAATCCTCGTTCGAGCAGATCACCAGGTCGTAGTCAAGGCTCTCTGCGTCGCGGACCGCCGCCGCAGGCGCGCGCTCGAGCTGGAATCCCGATCCCACCAAGACGCCAGCCAGGGGCGCGTTCTGCTGGTCGGAGTCGGAGGAGATCAGGAGCGCGCGCGGCTCGTGGATGGAGACCGCGCCGGCGAAGCGCACTTGCTCCTCGGCAGCGGTCGTGAGCTTGCCCTCCACCAACGTCGCTCCCGGGCTTTCGAGCTTGGCCCTGGCCACGACGGCGCTCGTGCCGGCTTGAAGAGCGACTCGCTCGCTTCCGATCAGCTGCCCGTCCGCGCGCAGTTCGAGGCTGGCGCGAACGGACTCGGGGCTTTCGATCTCGAACTCGATCGGGAAGCTCTCGCCGACATACGCCTGCGAGGGCATGCGCATGCCCGCCAGGCGGAGCCTCGGTTCGGCCTGCCCCGCCAGCGCGTAGGTGTCGACCGGCACGTTGCGGCTCCAGGCTTGGTAAACCGCGCGCTCGACCGCTCCCTCGCTGGCGCGGCCGTCGCTGACCAACACCAGCCGCGGCACGCGGTCGGCCGGCAGCGCGCCCAGCGCATTGCGCAGCGCTGCCTCTAGGTTTGTCGAGCGGCTGGCTTCGCTGTCGCGCAGCTGCCGCACGGGCAGCTTGCCGAATTCCAGCTCTCGCAGCGTGTGTCCTCGGCCCGCCGCCCGCGCTCGCTGCAGGAATGCCTCCTGCTGTCCGCGCTGCTCTTCCGGGATGCTGGCTGAAGCGTCGCTCAGGATCGCGACGGCAGCATAGGTCTCCGCTATGCGCCATTGCGGCTTGCACAGCGCCACGCACACCGCGGCCAACGCCAGCGCTTTCAGCAACAGGCCTAGCCGCCTCGGAGAGTGCGCCCATTCGCGGGCGGCCCACGCCAGCAGCGGAATCAACAGCAGCAGCGGCCAGGCGGTTTCCAGCGTCACAGCCCGCCCTCCGGTGCCTGTTGCGAAGCGGCCTGAACCGTCTCAGCAGTCAGGCGCCGACCCCGTCCGAAGCGAATCCAGTCATACAGCAGGATCAGTGCCGCGAGGACCGCAAGCCATGGCCAAAGCACCCACGATTCGCCCATCCCGGCCAGTCCCGACGGCACACCGCGCAACACCGATTCGGGGGGCTCCCAACTGCTGCTCGGGATCTGCGGCTGCTGCAAGACCAGGGTCAGGTCGTGATCGGCGGTCGTCGCGCGGTAGGTGTCCCGCTGGTCGGCGTAGAACCGGACCTTCCCGTCGGAGAGCACCCACGGGACGTTGGCTCCGCTAGCCGTGCGGACGGAAATCTGGTGCGGGGAGGAGTTCGGCGCCTCGATGGTCACCGCGCCGGGACCGCGGGCGGCGACCGCCTCCGCGCGGAATGCCGCCGAGTCCAGCCACGAGACCGCGTTCGCGAACAGCATCGGAGCAGACAAGCGGTCGCGCACGGAAGTGTCCGTCAGGTCGAAGCCGAAGGCTACAAGTCTCTCGTCGTCGTCGGACCGGGCGACGATGACGGGCCCGTCAGCCGTGCTGGCAATTACGTCGTCGCCAGGGCGAGGCGTGAATACGCGAACGCGGTCTGGAATCAGGTCGGGGTCGCGGATTCCCGTGGCAAGCTGGTGCGAGGCCGACCACTCCGAAACCGGACTCCTGCCCGCCGATGCCGCCTCTGCGATCGGCGAGGGCGTGCCCGGGGGGGCGAGGTAGATTGCGCGGCGCGACGATCCGCTTCCGCCGCCGCTGGCCCAGACGTGGATCGCATCAGGGGCCAGCTCCTCCGGGGACTCCGCGTAGCCGGCCTCGATGCGGGCGCCGGCCGCGAGCAGCGGCCCGAAGTCCCGTTCCGACGCTCCGTGGATCTGGACGCGAGTGCGGTCCGGGGCGGGAATCGCCACTGTCGCGACGTTGTTCTGCGGGTAGGAGTCGTCGTCGGCGAGTTGCGCCCGCAGCCTGCCGGGATGCTGGCTTCTGAGAGTGAACTGGAGGCTCGCGTCCCCGCCTGCTGGGATGGAAAGGCTGCGATGGCCCAAGGGCCTGTCGCTAAAGAAGAAGTCGACGCGCGCCGTAGCGGTTTCCAAGCCGTAATTCCGTGCCTCGAGCGCGACGTCCCACTTGCCTCGCTCCGCGAGGTCGGCGGAGGCCTCCAGCGAGAGGATTCCCAGCGAGTCGCTAGGAGCCTCTGTCTGCAGGTAGCGGACCTGCGGCAGCGCTCCCGCGCGAACCGGCTGGCCGTCGAATCGCCCCGGACCCACGTAGACCGTCTCTCCCGCTCCTGGATGGTCCGGCAGCGGCTCGCCACCCGAATTCAGCGCGAGCCGGAGCGTGCCGTCGGATAGGTCGAATGCGGCGCCGATGTCGAGCGGAGTCAAGCTGGGCTGGGCTGCGGAGACGCTGTCGCGCAGCAGCTGGCGGTCTCGCGTGAACGGGACCCGGACCATGGGCGAGCCGTCCGCTTCGATCAGCATCACTTGATCGCCGGCGGGCAGCGAGCCGATATATGCCAGGGCCAGAGCCTTGGCCTGATCCATCAGGTTGACGCCGTTGCTGTCCGCCAGCGCCATCGAGGCCGAAGTGTCCAGGACGATCACGCGGCGTTGCGACCCGGCATCGGAAGTGCCGGGCCGGGGATCCGCGATAGCGAGAAGCAGCAACCCAAGCGCAATCAGCTGCAGGATCAGGGATAGGGGGTGCTGGATGCGCTTGTGGCGCTGCCGCGTCGCGGGAGCGGGCCGCTTCGGCCAGAAGCGCAGTGTCGACACGAGGACCCTGCGGCGCGACCGGTCGTAGAAGTACAGAGCGACGAGTACGCCGGCGATTGGCGCGAAGATCCCGAGCAGTTGCGCTAGGGCGAGGTTGAGCAGTCCCATGGCCTATTGCGGTCCCATCGCTTGGCGAGTGGCGGGCAGTTCCTGGAATAGCACGCTCTCGATCGGCTCGGAAGTAGATAGGTGCAGGTATTGCGCGCCGGATCGCTTGGCGTGCCGCTCGAGGGAGCGGCAAAACTCGTCGTATGAGTCGCGATACTCGCGAGCCGAGCGATCGTCAAGGCTGACCTGCAGCACCGAATCCGTCTCGGCGTCGAAGAGTTCCAGCTCGCCGCGCCAAGGAGGCTCGCGATCGCCGGGCGAGGCGATCTGCAGCAAGTGAACCTCGTGGCCTTCGTTGACTAGGTGCTCCAGTGGCAGATTGTCTCCCGCGCTGTTCAAGAAGTCGCTCAGCACGAACGTGATCCCTGGGACGGGAAACTTCATCAGGTAGTCCCGCACCGGGCGCTGGAAGGCCGTGCCGCCGCCGGTCTCGAGGCTCGAGATGTATTCCGCTGCCTGGCCGTAGCGGAGCCTGCCCCCGTGCGCTCGGAACGAATCCGAGAGCGTGTCGGAGAAGGGTTGCAGCACGATGGTCTCGAGGCGGACCAAGCCGACGTAGCACAGCGAAGCGGCCAAGCGGCACGCATAGGCGAACTTGGAATCCGAGGCATCTTCTCCGCCGACCGCCATCGACTCGCTCGTGTCGATCAGTACGCGCACGGGAATCCGCGGCTCGGACCGGAAGAGCTTCAGGAACATGCGCTCCAGGCGCATGTAGGCTCGCCAGTTGACGGCCCGCAGGTCGTCGCCCCGCTGGAAATTGCGGTGGTCCAGAAACTCGTGTCCGACGCCAGGGTAGCGGGAGACGATGTCCCCGCCGATCCGCCCCTGAAACGACTGCGTCCAGCGGATGGTGAGCCGCTCGAGCCGCTCCAGCGCCTCTGCGCTGAGCAGTGTCGCCGGAGCGTGCATTGCTTCAGCGTAACAACAGCCCGGTCCAGCAGAGGGAAATCGCGCTGCGACGATCGGGCGCTACCGCCAGAAACGTCCGAGCACGGGTTGCGCAGGCCAAGCCGCCAGGGTTCCGGCTCGCGTCAGGCAGGCCCAGTGCCGCTCCGCCGCCGTTTGGAATCCCCGTGATAGCCTTAGGTTTCTCGGCGATGAAGATCCGCCACATGCTCGCGACCGGATCGCCGACGGTTTCCTTCGAGTTCTTTCCGCCGAAGGAAGATCACGGATTCACCAGGCTTTTCGAGACGATTGACGCCCTCCGCCCGCTAAGCCCCAGCTATGTCTCGGTGACATACGGTGCCGGTGGTACCACCCGCCACAAGACCGTCGAGCTGGTCAAGCGCATCAAGCGTGACGCGGGCATCGAAGCGATGGCCCACATCACCTGCGTGGGGGCGACGCGCGAGCATATCGCGAGCGTGCTCGACTCGCTCGAAGCCGGTGGGGTCGAGAACGTCCTGCCGCTGCGGGGCGATCCGCCCAGAGGCTCGGACAGCTTCGAGCCGGTCCCGGGCGGATTTCGCTACGCCAACGAACTGGTCAGCTTCATCCGCCAGCGCTACAGCTTCTGCCTCGGTGCCGCATGCTACCCGGAAACCCATCCGGAGGCTGCCAGCCCCGAAGATGATCTTGCAAATCTCAAGCGCAAGGTCGATGCCGGGGCTGACTTCCTGATCACCCAGCTCTTTTTCGATAACGCCGACTTCCTCAGGTTTCGCGACCGCGCCGTTGGGGCGGGAATCGCGGTGCCCGTGCTGGCGGGCGTCATGCCCGTGCGGAGCCTCAGCCAGACCCAGCGCTTTGCCACGATGTGCGGTGCGCGCATCCCGGCCGAGTTGCTGGCCCGACTCGAAGCCGTGCAGGCGAGCCCCGCTGAAGTCCGGGCGGTTGGCATCGACCACGCTACCGCCCAGTGCAGCCACTTGCTGGCCGAGGGCGTCGCCGGTCTGCACTTCTACACCCTGAACCACTCCACGGCCACCCAAGCGATCTACCGCCGAATCCGCGGCCAGCTAGGTCGCTGAGCGCCCGCTCGCTCCGCCTACGCTTCGGGGTACTGCATTGTGAGCGGGTCGGGCAGCGGAATCGCCCGGATGCCCGCATCGCCGGCCAGCTTCTCGAAACTGAATTCCGGCTTGTCCGGGTTGCCCTGCAGCATGGCCTCGCGGTCACCAACGGCCAGCACCACCAACTTGTCCGGATGCAGGTGCTGTTGGGCGGCCTCCAGCACGTCGTTGACGCTGACGTCGCCGACGCGCTCGCGATACGTCTTCCAATAGTCCTTCTTCTGCCCGGTGAACTCGTCGTTCGCAAAAGTCCCGGCGACCTGGCCAGCGGTGGCGAAGAATCGCGGAAAGATCTCGATCTGGTAGTTCTTGGCCGTGTCCAGCTCCCTGGCCGTGATCTTGTCGTTCTGCATGCGCTCGATTTCTTCGACCACGATCGCCGCCGCCTGCGCGCACGTGGCATTGCGCGACTGGAAGCCGGCCGAGAAAGTGCCCGGGTAGTAGGTGCCCGGCTGGAAGCGCGAATAGGCGCTGTATGCCAAGCCCTCGTCCGAACGGACGCGCACCATGATGCGGGACGTGAAGCCACCCCCGCCTAGGACGGAATTCATGATCCGCACCTTGAAGGCATCAGGGTCGAAGCGGTGTATCCCTATGTGTCCAAGGACCACGTGGGACTGGTTCACGTCCCGGCTGGTCTTGTCGATCATGTAGACGCCGGGCTGCGGCTCGTGCGACGGGGCCGGGATCTCTGCCGGTTCGGCCGGGCCCGCCGGCCAGCCGTCCGCCAGGGCCTCGTTGAGCCGCCGGATCATGTCTTGGGTGTCGAAATCGCCGGACACCGAGAAGAACATCCGCCGCGGGTCGAAGCTGCGGGCGTGGAACCCCTGCATGGCTTCCCGCGAGATCGACTCGACGGACGCTTGCGTTGATTGGATGGTGGTGAAGTGGTCCCCGTACGTGAGCCTGCGAAACTCGCGCGACTGGATCCGGTCCAACCTGTCGTTGCGGCGCGCCAGGCCCTGCAGGGTCTGAGCGCGGGCGATCTCAAGCCGTTCCGCCTCGAAAGCGGGGCGCTTGAGCATGTCGAAGAACAGTTCCAGAGAGCGGTCGAGGTTCTGCTTCAAGCAATTCACCGAACCGCCGCCGGACGTCGCCCCGATGCTCGCGCCGATACGCGTCGCGAGAAAGGCCGCTTCCTCGTCGAAGTCCTGAGCGCTGAGGTTGGTGGTGCCGCCCGAGCGCATCTGGCTGCCGGTGAATCCGGCCAGGCCGGCGCTCTCGGCCGGCACTTGGTAAGCGCCCGCGCGCAGCGTGAGCCCGATCGACACCAGCGGCAGCTGGTGGTCTTCCACCAAGTACGCGACCGCCCCCGAATCGAGCTCGTGGCGGGACTCGGACGGGTCGGGTGGGTCGTACGAGAGCTTGGGGAAGGCCAGGTCCCGGGGATGCCCCGGCAAGCCGTCTTGGGCTTGTGCCAGCGTCGCCAGAGCGCTGCCGGCAGCCGTCTTGATCCATTCCCGGCGCTTCATGGCCGACCTCCTTGCGGGCCGCGCCCGCGCCCGCCACGTCTGCCTCCGGGCGGGCCTGCGCCCTCTTTCGTGTAGTACAGGGCCACGGTGCGGTTCGTCTCGGTGAAGTACTTCTTGGCGACGCGCTGGATATCCTCCGGAGTCACGGCTTGAATGCGGTCCGAGAAGACGTTGATGTTTTCCCATTCGCCCAATGCTTCGTAGACCAGCAGTTGCATCATCAGTCCGAACTTCGATTCCAGCTTGCGGAAGTCTCCGGCAAGCTGCTGGTTCTTGACTTTCTGCAACTCGCGCTCGCCCACGGGTTCGGCGGCGATGCGGTCCAGCTCTTCCAGCAGCGCCTTTTCCACGTCTCCGGGCGTCGAGCCGGGAGCGGCGACTCCCGAGATCTGGAACGAACCGTCGTACTTGCGCCCGTCGACTCCCGCCCCGGCTTGCACGGCTACCTGCTTCTCCAGGACAAGGGACTTGTAGAGCCGTCCCGTGCGGCCGTTCAGTAGCGAAGACAGCACGATCAATGCGGGCTCGTCGACGTGGGCGTCAGGGACCGTGTGGAAGCGGATGCTGGCCTGCGGGCGCGTCTCGGCCTGTCCGCTGAGCCGTTGCTCGGCCTGTTGCTCGACCTCGCGCGTGCGCACTGCCCCGGGCTCGCGCTCGTTGCGCTGCAGCCGCCCGAAGTACTTCTTTGCCAAGGCTTTGACCTGGTCGACTTCGAAGTCGCCAACCAGCGCCGCTACCAAGTTGTTCGGCGCATAGTACGTGTCGAAGTACTCCATGGCCTCGTCGCGGGTGATGGAATTAAGGTCCGAGGGCCAGCCGATCACCGGCCAGCTGTACGGCGAGGCCTGCCAGAACATGGACTCGAACTGCTCGTTGAGCTTGCCGGTCGGCGTCGAGTCAACCCGCAGCCGACGTTCTTCCTTGACCACGTCGCGCTCGGCATAGAACTGACGGAAGACGGGCTTTGCCAGCCGGTCGGACTCCATCCAAAACCAGAGCTCGAGCTTGTTGGACGGCACGTTGATGAAGTAGATCGTGTAGTCGTTGCTGGTGCCCGCGTTCATTCCCGAACCGCCGTTGACGGTGTAGATCTGGGAGAACTCGTCCTTGACGACCAATTCCTGCTGTTCGGCGATGAGCTGGCCGAAGCGTTCCAAGAGCTTGCTGTGCTCGGGACTGCGCGCGGCCGGGTCTTCAGCGTCCGCGATGAGTCCGCGCCGCTGCTTCTCGAGCAACTTGGCCCGTTCGGCTTCCATCCGGGCGTACAGCCCGTCGAGTTCGTCCATGATTTCGAGGTCGCGCTCGAGGTCCTTGGTGCCGATGGCATGGCTGCCTTTGAACATCATGTGCTCGAACAAGTGCGCCACGCCCGTTACCCCGGGCCTCTCGTTCACGGATCCGAACTTCGAGATCCAGCCGGCGGCGACGTTCGGATCGCCCTCTCGTGGCAGCAACAGGAACGTCAAGCCGTTGTCGAGGGTGAATTCCTCGACTTCGACGCGCTGCGCTGCCAGCGGGGCAGTCAACGCAAACAGCAGCGCGAGGAATCGCAAACCCAGATTCTGCATAGCCTTCTGTTGAGTATGACGTAAGCGCCTGCGGCGGCGTATCGCCGCCCCCCGGAATTCGCTACGGGCGTGGTGATATGCTTGCCCGGAATGGACTGGAAACGCGTCAAGCGCGCGGTTGCCAGCTTGGCGCCGGGCATCTTCATCATCGGCTACGTCGTGGGCACGGGCAGCGTCACGACGATGAGCTCGGCCGGGGCCAGCTATGGCATGTCGCTGACGTGGACGCTGGCGCTGGCCTCGGTGTTCACGCACCTGATGATCGTCGGCATCAGCAGGCTCACGATCCTGTCCGGCCAGACCCTGTTGTATCTGTTCCGGCACAACTTCGGCACGCCTGTCACCGTGTTGATGATTCTCTCGCTCGTGGCCACGCAGCTCACGTCCATCATCGGCGTGATGGCCATCGTGGTCGGCGTCTTCAGCGAGTGGTGCTCCTCGGCCCTGGGCATCGCGGCCGACCCCTTGCTGGCGGCCATCCTGTTCACCGCGTTCCTGCTCGGCCTGTACTGGGTCGGCCGCCACGGCTTTTTCCTCAAGGTCTTGGCTGCGTTGGTGGGCGTGATGGGCTTGGCGTTCTTCTTCACCGCCGCGCTGGTCTTGCCCGGAGCCGAGGAGCTGGCCTCGGGCTTGGTGCCCAGCATTCCCACGTCCGGCAATCCGCGCTTGCTGATCGCGGGCATGGTGGGCACCACGATGGCGTCGGTCGTGCTGTTCACCCGCAGCGTGCTGGTGAAGGAAGAGGGCTGGAGCGCGAGCGACCTGCCGGTGGTGAACCGGGACTCCGGGTTCTCGATGACGATGCTGTTCTTCATCAACGCCGCCATCATGGCCTGCGCCGCGGGGACTCTGCACCGCCAGGGCATGGAGATCGACGCGGCGATCGATATGGTCAAGACCTTGGAGCCGCTCGCCGGCGGCCTGGCAACGGGCGGCTTCGTGATCGGCATCATCGCGGCGGGCCTGTCGTCGCTGTTTCCGAACTACCTGCTGGGGCCGTGGATGGCCTCCGACTTCCTCGGCTTGCCCCGCAAGATGGGCGGTGCCGCCTTCCGGGCGATGGTGGTCGGAGCGGCGCTGTTCGGACTGGTCGTGCCGGTGCTGGGGGGCAGGCCCGTGCAGATCATGATCGCCTCGCAGGCCGTTAGCCCGGTCGCGATGCCGCTGCTGGCGCTGTTTGTCTTGCTGCTGCTGAACAAGAAAGAGGTTTGTGGGCCTGACCGCCCCTCGCTCGCCCTCAATGTGGGCCTGGGCGTCACAGTGCTGTTCTCGTTCTACATGTGCTTCGTGGCCCTGTCTGGATTCTTGGGATCTTGAGGCGCAGAGCCGCCGCTAAGCGGCGTCCGGGCCCTTGCGCCTGACGTGTCCGAGCGCTGCCTGAGCAGACTCCTCGTCGACCATGTCCCGCTCTAGGTAGTAAGAGATTACATCGCTGATGCGATACAGGCCGTGAACCGGATAGCCCTGTTCGCGGAGGCCGCGATCGCCACCCTGCTCGCGATCCACGACCACCAAGATCCGCGCGACTTCCAGGCCTGCCTCGCGCAAGAAAGCGGTGGACCAGACTTTCGTCGCGCCAGAAGCGATGACGTCGTCGATCAGAGTGATCTCGCGCTCGGTGTTGCACGTCCCCATGTAGGCGCTGCTGCCGTATTGCCCCCCCGGGTAGGCAGCGCGCTGCTTGCGCAGCTGGCCGTATGCCAGAGGTTGATTCGTGCCGCGCGAGGCCAGCGCCGTGGCCAGCGCCAGCGGTGTAGCCGTGTCCGGAATCCCCACGACTTGCTGTGGCCGCCTCGTATCGCCCGCCAAGGCGAAGATCTCCCGGTGCAGGGCGGCCCCCAGGGCGTGCAGCAGGTCGAGGTCGTCGTAGAGCCCGTGCCGCAGGTCAATGAAGATGGGCGTATTGAGCCCGTACTCTTGGCGCACTCGATCGCCGAGCAGGATCAGGCCTCGGCGCCAGAACGCGTCGAGGATGGGGTCAGCCTGCATCTTTCCCGGAGCGTCCTATTGGACTTCTCGCACCGCTGGCATGCCGTCCACGAAACCTGCCCCGTCCTCGCGCAATTCCGCGATCGCCAGTTCCCGCATGTGCAAGAGGCGCTCTCGATGTTCGGGCTTGATCGCGAGGTTGTCCAGCTCCTCCGGGTCGGCGCGCAGATCGTAGAGTTCCTCCAGATCGTTGATCAGCGGGCGGATGTACTTGAAGCGGCCTTCGACCAGCATGACGTACCACGGGACGTTGCTGTGCATGACATCTTCGCCTGTGGGGATCGTGTCCGTGTCCGAGCCGTACTTTCGGCCCGTCGCTGTGAGCAGGGCGGGATGCGGCCAGGCTCGCTGCGGATCCTCCAGCAGGGGCGTGAGATCCTCTCCGTGCATCTCCCACGGCAAGTCGATGCCCGCGAAGCTGAATATGGTCGGCACCAAGTCCACGCCCGCCACAGGGTTTGGGGTGACCGCCCCTTCGGGAATGCGCCCGGGCATCGAGATTACCAGCGGCGAGCGGATGGTGGCGTCGTACGGGGCGACCTTCTGCCGGAAGCCGTGCTGGCCCCACGCGAAGCCTTGGTCGGAAGTCCAGATCACCAGGGTGTTTTCGCGCTGGCCTGACTCGTCGAGCGCCTTCAGGACGCGGCTGATGCCTTCGTCGAGGGCAAGCACGCCTTGGTGGTACTGCCTCACCAAAGACACCAGCGAGTGCCCCCCGTAGGTAGGCGTGCCATTGGGCCCCCTCTGCCAGAAGTTGATCTTCTGCGCCCAGTCGGGCTTGCCGGGCCGCGGGGGGAAGATATCCGCCGGGGTGTCGAAATCAATCCCCGGATAGGCTTCCATGTGGCGATCCGCCGGCGTGAACGGACTATGGACCGCGCCGTAGCACAGCCACAGGTACCACGGCTTGGACTCGTCGCGGCCGTTGCCCTCAATCAGGTCCACCGCCCAGTCGGTGTACTGGTCGGTGGAGTAGCGCTCGAGCACTTCGGTCTTGCCGCCTTGGTAGGTGATGGGCTGGTCGTAGTAGTAGTTCTGGTTCGTCTCCGTGTACTTGGGGCGGTTCCAGACGATCTGGAAATCCCAGTCGCGACCGTAGCCCGTGTCAGTGCCGGTGTGCCACTTGCCGATCTGCGCGGTGAAGTAGCCGTGCTCCCGGAACACGGCTGGCCAGAACGGCGCCTTCTCGGGGTCATACGTGCTGCCGGGGTAGGGGCCTTCCATGCGCATCGATTCGACCCCGAACTGGTGGTGCCCGGTCAGCAGGGTTGCGCGCGACGGCATGCACCACGTGCCGATGTAGGCGTACTCGAAGCGGACGCCCCGACTCGCCAGTTGGTCGAGGTTCGGGGTCTGCACCCATGGATACGACTCGGGATAGGCTCCCACCGTGCGGTGGGAGTGGTCGTCGGTGTAGATGAAGAGGATGTTGGGTCGTTCCGGAGTCGCCGGCTGAGCGCCTGCGACGGCGCAGCAGAGCAGGGCGATGGCGGTCAAGGCGACCAGACGATGGCGAATCGTTGTGGACATAAGAACCTCGCGGGCAGGCACGATTGTATATCGAGACAGTGCGGCGTCGGCCAACGCAACGGCCTTTAAGGATCGGGCTGTGGGAAATGGCCTGGATGCAGTTCAGCAAGCTAGGTCCGCGCGCTCGACCCGCCAGCCGTCCAAGTTGCCAAGCACGGTCAACGCCAGGCAATCTTGCTGGAACCACTCGTTAGCCAGCGCCTGGACGTCAGGAGCCTTTACGGACTCGATCTGGTCGTTGATCTCATCGAGCGAGCGGACGTGGCGGTGGATCGCTTCTTGGCGCGCCAAGTTCGCCATGCGGCTGCCGGTAGATTCCAAGCCCAGCATGAGGCTGCCCTTGAGATGCTCCTTGGCTCTGCGGAGCTCAGATTCCGGTGCCAGCCGGTCTTTGAGGTCCCGGAACTCCCGCAGCGCATACTGCAGCACTGTGCGCAGGGCATCGAGCGATGTGCCCGCCCCTACAGAGAGGCACCCGGCGTCGGAATACAGGCCTAGGTCGGAATAGACGCTGTAGGCCAGTCCCGCTTCCTCGCGGATCTTCTGGAACAGCCGGGAGCTGAAGCCGCCGCCGAGCAGCGTGCTGAGCACCAATCCTGCGAATCGCCGGCGGTCGAGCGCGGAGAAGGTCTCCACTCCGAGCAGCACGTGGACCTGCTCCAAGGAAGGCTTGTCGCGGAGCACGATTTCCGCTTGGCCTTGCGGCGGTTGCTCGGGCCGGATCGTGCCGGCGCCTTCGAGACCGCCGAAGTGCCGCTCGGCCGAGCGCACGAATTCGTCGTGGTCGATATTGCCCGCCGCCGCGAGGATTAGATTGGAAGCGCGGAACGTGTCCGCGAAGAACTGCCGCAAGCGGCTCCGGCCGAATCCTCGGATGGACTGCTGCGTGCCGATTACAGGGCGCCCCATGCCGTGGCCGCGCCAGAAACTGCCCGCGAAGATGGTGCCCAGCAGGTAGTCGGGGTTGTCCTCGTCCATCTTGAGCTCCTCGAGGATGACTCCCTTTTCGCGCTCGATCTCGTCTTCGGCGAGGGTTGGGTTTTGCACCATGTCGGCGAGGATGTCCAGGGCGCGCGGCCAGTGCTCGTCTAGCACCTTGGCGGTGAACGCCGTGGTCTCTTTCGACGTGAACGCGTCGAGATTCCCGCCCAGTCCGTCGATCTCGCACGCCAGTTCGCGCGCTGAAAAGCGGTCGGTGCCCTTGAACACCATGTGCTCGATGAAATGGGTGATCCCGCTCTCGGGATCGGACTCGTGCCGGGAACCGGCGTTGAGCCAGACCCCCAAGGACACAGAGCGGACCGCGGGCATCGATTCTGTGACAACCCGCAAGCCATTGGGGAGCGATGTCTTGTGGATATTGGCGGGCAAGGCGCGCTCCATGCTCGCCATCGTAGCAATGCGATGGAGGGCGGAAAATGCCGGCTGTCACGCTAGGCGTTTCGTGCGATGCTAGGTCCGCATGCGGCGTCGGGAGTTCATCGCATCCGCCGTTGGCGCGGCTGCCGGCATCGGCTGCGGGTCGGAGCCAGGCCCGCCGGAGGAGACGGGGCAGGCTGCCCGCTTGACGGTCGATTTTCACCAGCATACAAATTACAGCGGACGCAGCGATGACGAGTTGGTGGCCCACCAACGCAAGATGGGAGCAGACCTGACCGTACTGCTGCCTGCCGGGTCTAGGTACGGGCTGGCCGCAGAGGCGCATGGAAACGACTCGGTCGTGGCACTGGCAGAGCGGTTCCCGACAGAGTTCGTGTGGTTCGCCAACGAACTCCCAGACATCGAGCAAACGCGGCCGGTGCTTGAGCGCTACCTGGGACTGGGCGCCAAGGGCATCGGCGAGCAGAAGTTTCCCGTTGCGTGCGATTCGGAGGCCATGCAACTCGTGTACTCGATCGCTCGCGACTACCAGGTTCCCGTCCTGATCCACTTTCAGCACGATGCCTATAACACCGGCATCGAGCGATTTCAGGCCATGCTCGAGAAGTTTCCGACGGTCGACTTCATCGGACATGCGCAGACGTGGTGGGGCAATATCGACGCCAAGCACGACCAAGCTGTGATGTACCCCAAGACACCGGTCACGCCCGGCGGCATCACTGACCGCCTGCTATCCGACTACCCGAACATGTACGGCGACCTCTCGGCCGGTTCCGGGCTGAATTCGATGTTGCGCGACGAGGGGCATGCCCGCGGGTTCTTGGAGCGGCACCAAGATCGCCTGCTATGGGCCAGCGACTGCAACGACACCATCGGAGAAGGGCAAGACTGTATCGGTGCCAATGGCCTCGCTGCGCTGCGGCGTCTGGCCCCCGACGATGCGGCGCTTCGCAAGATCTTGGGCGGCAACGCAGCCCGCCTGCTGAAGCTTGCCTGAGCAGATGCACTGTCATGGTGCAGCGACTGATTGAGGCCTCGACCGGCGACGTGGCACCGTCGCGTGCTGGCACGCGGATGATCCCGAAGCGTTTCAGCGGCACCTCGCCGGCATGCGTCCAGCTCTGCCAATGTCCGCTCGCAACTCGGACCAGTGGCGGCATTCTGCTCGCGACTCAGGAATAATGGGACCGCTATGACAAGCTTGCCCTCGCGACGGGAATTCGCGGCGATGCTGGCCGCTGGCGCCGCTGCGTGTAAACGCACCGAGCCCCCGCTCAACGTGCTGTTCGTCGCCTCGGACGATCTCACTTCCACCTTGGGCTGTTACGGCCATCCGGTCGTCAAGTCCCCGAACATCGATCGCCTTGCCGCGCGCGGAGTTCGATTCGACAACGCGTACTGCCAGTTCCCGTTCTGCGGGCCCAGCCGCGCCTCGCTGATGACGGGAATGCGCCCCGACACGAGCGGGGTCGTCACCAATGCCATGGTGAACTTCCGGGAGAAGCACCCCGACGCCGTAACCCTCCCGCAGCTGTTCAAGAACAGCGGCTGGCGCTCGATGCGCGTCGGGAAGATGTTTCACATGGGCGTCCCTGGCGGAGTCGGGTCGATGAGGCACCAGGATCCGCCTTCGTGGGACGTCTCGATCAGCCCGCCGGGAGACGAGGACGAGAGCGTCGGGCAGGGTGGCGATCCGAATCCTGACCTGCGCAACGGATTGAAAATGCAGTGGGTCCAAACCGCCGACGCATCCGGCCAGGCGGATGCTGCTGCTGCCGATACGGCGATCGACTTGCTCGAGTCCACGGAAGGCCAGCCGTTCTTCCTGGGGCTGGGGTTCGTGCGGCCGCACGTTCCCTTCGTCGCCCCCACCGAGTTCTTTGACATGTACCCGTTGGAGGACATCGAGCTCATCTCGAACCCGCCCGACGACCTCGACGACATTCCGCCGCCCGCGAAAAACCTGCGGCCGTTTCTTTGGAATCAGATGGGCATGAGCGAGGAGAACCAGCGCATTTCCTTGCGGGGCTACTACGCCTCGGTGTCGTTCATGGACGACCAGCTTGGACGCGTGCTCGACGCGCTGGAGCGGCTAGGGCAGGCGGACCGGACGATCGTGGTGTTCTTCGGGGACCACGGCTGGCACCTTGGGGAGCACACGCACTGGCAGAAGATGAGCCTGATGGAGGAGTCTGTCAAGGCGCCGCTGATCATCTCCGCGCCGGGCATGCGGGGCAACGGCCGCGCATCGAAGGCCATGGTCGAGTTCGTGGACTTCTACCCCACATTGGCCGACCTATGCGGTTTGACGGCACCTGCTGGACTGGAGGGCGTGAGCTTGGCGCCTTTGCTGGACGATCCGTCCGCCTCGGTGAAAGATGCCGCGTTCTCGCAGGTGCAGTGGGAAGACCGCATCTATGGCCGCACAGTGCGGACAGATCGGTATCGCTACATCCGCTGGGAAGGGGACGGGGGCGGCGAGGAACTCTACGACCACGATACGGATCCGCGCGAGTTCACGAATCTTGTGGCCGACCCCCAGCACGCTGATGTGCTGGAATCCATGCGGTCCAGGCTCGCAAAGGGACCTGTCTGACCGCGGGCGACAGATTCCTAGTGACGAGCGCCGTTGCCAGATGAAGGGCATTCAGCGAGTTGATCGGCTCGCGAGGAAACGACCGGCGGGACAGCTCGACAACCTCCGCGTCGATGCCGTGGAGGATCCAAAAGGCTGACGCCCTTTCGGCGATTGCGTGAAGCCGCAACCATTCACTGGCACTGGTTCGCCCACTAGCGACGGCGCGTCGGAGCGTCCGATCGCACTCGACGAGCGTCAGGTCCGAGGCGTGGACAGCGTCGGCGGCGACAAGTTCCGACCAAGCAAGGCCAGTGCGCTCTTAGTCGACCAGCCATGCAACGACGGCCCTCGTCTCTGCATAGAGCGTCACCGTTCTCCCCTGGTCTCGTCGAGCAGATCCTGTACAACCCGTGGAGGCAACCGGCCAGTGGGCCTAGGGTAGACGTCCGGGCGGTTCGCCGCGCCTTGGCGAACCGGTCCGGAAAGGACTCGACGCTGCAGCCCGGCGTTGGCTTCTTCTTCGGTGGCGTGCTCAGGGGGGCCCAATTCGGCCACGACCCGCCCGTGACGGGTGATCGCCACGCGCTCGCCCCGCTCAACCATGCGGAGATAGGCGCTCAGGCGGTTCTTGACCTCGCGTACACCTGATGTCTTCATCGAATCGGATTGTAGCTACATGAATCTACGTCGTCAGGCCGGCCCGTCGGTCATGTGTCATGCCTGACGGCCAGGCCTGTGGCAGTTGCAGCCTGCCAACACCGAGGGGCGGGGCTCAAGCAGCCGGATGAAAGAACAATGTGCCACAGCAGTCGAAGCAGGCGAGCGCGGACCAAGGAAGCCGAGCCTAGGAGGATCTCGCAGACAAGGACAGTCTTGGTCGCCCACTCAGCGGCGGAATCCGCGGCGAGTCCTTGCGGGACCTATTCCTCGTCGCTCTCGACCCTCTGGCGTCTCACTGCGCGGTTCAGGCGGCGCTTGACCCGCTTGCCAACTCCAGGCCGGCGCGTGTACGCAAGCAGGAAGCGCCACCGCGAAGTCCAGTCGTGTGCATCACCGTCCATCTTCTGACGAGGCGCCCGTCGCATGCGTAGTGGTACTTCCCCTTCTTCGCCACCTAGCTCTCGGCGAGGCGTGTTGCCTCGATTCTACGATTGCCGCAGTGGCTACGATGCACTTGCTAACAGTGTTCTAGTCGGCCTGTCGCCCGTAGAACTCACCAACCATGTCGATAAATCCGTATGTAAAGCGGATAATCAATCATGTTTCATGATCAGCGGTCTGCTCTGTCGAGATATGCCAGCGGACTGCTTTCCGAGGGCCGGACGGTCTTTACCGCCGAGGAAGCCGAGCAGGCGCTCGGTATCGGGCACGGCGCGTTTCTGGACGCCGCTGAGCGGCTTCAACGACGGGAGGCACTCCTGCGCCCGCGTCAGGGATTCTACATAGTCGTTCCACCGCAATTCGCGTCGTGGGGGGCGCCGCCGCCGGCCTGGTATATCGATGACCTCATGCGCCATGAGGGACAACCCTACTATGTCGCGCTCCTCAAGGCCGCGGAGTTGCACGGAGCGACACATCAGGCCGTCATGGAGTTCCAAGTTGTCTCGCCAAAGCGCCTCCCGACGATCCGTGCCGGGCGTAGTTTGATGGTCTTCTATTTCCGCAAGGACATGGATGGAGTGAAGCCCGGAATCGAGGCACGCAAGACCGACACCGGGATCATGAAAATCTCTTCGGCCGCGTTGACGGCCCTAGATCTGCTGCGCTATCCCCGAGCGTCGGGTGGCAGTGACAATGTCGCCACGGCGCTCTTGGACCTCGGACAGAAAATCGACCCCCAGGAACTCGCCGCCCTTTCTGAAGGGGTGGAGCGGACCGTGGTGCAGCGCCTGGGCCATCTGCTCGAGCATCTCGGCCATGGTTCGAGGACGGGACCGATGCTGGAGGCCTTGCAGAGACGGGGATCGCCGCCCTGGACTGAACTCGACCGGGAGGAGGCGCGGGACCGAGATTTCGCACCTGAGCCGCGAGAGTACGATCCTCGCTGGCACGTCGCCGTGCGGCGGCTGCCAACGGTCGATGAATGATCCCTTCGCAGGAGAGTGCGGCGCTGGCGCGGCTGTATTGGGCACGTTCGTATCAAGCAACAGCACACTACTCCTCTTCCATCACCTTGTAGAGCAGGCCGCGATTCGAGATGTCGATCAACTCTTTGCCGCCGTTCCATGTCGGTAGCGGAGGAAGGTCCGCTGTTGGCGAATCGGAAGTTGCGGGCTCAGCGAGGACACGCCTCAGGCCGGCCTCCACAAGCAGAGACATCGTGGTTCCTCTCTTGGCAGCCTCTTCTCGGAGTCGCTGCACGACGGAGTCGGCGATGTTCAGCGTTACCTTCACATGAAAACCATACAGCTGTTCAGCTGCGGGTCGCTTACGGTGGTCCCGACGGCATCGGGGCGCGTGCTGAGCAATGCGCCGGGGTGCATGGGCAAAAGAGGGGGCTTGGTAGAATGCTGAGGCCCAGCCTTGAGGATCAAGACCGTCATGTCCGTTTCGACTCTCCGCATTTTCGATCTTTCGCTGCTCTTCGCAGTGTTCGTCTCCGCTGTGCCGTTAGCGGGCCAGGAGACTGTCTCGGTGCGCGTGCGTTTCGGCATCTCGGATGTTGTCGAAACGAAGTGGGACGGCTCGGCCGCGGTCTCAGGCGGCGAATTGCTCAAGACCTCTGACTGGCACCCGAGGCCGGAGAACTCAGTTGATCTGGCAGGAAGCTGGCGGTTTTCGACTCACAAGGGTGTGAACTACAACTGGCGCGCCTACGAGAACATCCCGGATCAGCCCGTCAAGACGTATTACTGGACGCCGGGCGTGGTCTTGGATATCCGGGGCACTTCCGGCGCCGCAGTGCGCATCACCACGCCTCAAGGCGACTTCGGATTTCCGCTCGGCGATGTGCGCTTGGGCGAGCCGCTGGAATTCTTGGGCGGCTCTGCCGTGGTCGACATGGTTCCGACTGTGGAGAAGTTGACCGGCCCTGAAGCCGAAGACGATTATCCGGCGGTGCTTGGCGGCACGGACGGTTCAGCCCGCACGGCTTGGGTGGCGTTTCGCGACGGAGCTGACGTGGTGCTGACCCGGGCCTTGCAAGGTGGCGCATGGGGGCCGGTCGAGACCGTCACCGAGGCTCCCGGGGACATCCACATGGTCCAGCTCGGCCGCGCCGGCGACGGCACAGTGTGGTTCGTTTGGGCCGAACAACGCGCTGGCAATTTTGATCTGTACGGAAGGTCCCTCAAGGAGGGCTCGTGGGGCGGCACGGTCCGGCTGACCAAAGCGCCCCAGCCCGATGTGCTTCCGAACATGGCGACCACGACTGGCGGAGACATCTGGCTGGTTTGGCAAGGCTTCCGGGACGGCCAGTCCGATATCTTCGCCAAGCGCTATGTGGGCGGCCAGTGGGTGCCCGCCCAGCGAGTCTCCTCGTCCATGGCCAACGACTGGGAGCCGGTCGTTGCTGCGGGCCGCGAGAACGAGATCCACATCGCTTGGGACAGCTACGGTTCCGGCAATTACGACGTGCTGATGCGTACTTGGGACGGCGAGCGCTGGGCTGCCGGCCCCTCGCCGGTCGCTAACACGCCGCTGTACGAGGCGCACGTCTCGCTAGCCGTCGATGCCCAGAACCGCATCTGGGCGGCTTGGAACGAGAGCGGCCTGAACTGGGGCAAGGACACGGGCTTCCTGCTGCCGGTTGAAGGCACGCTTCTCTACGAGTACCGCCAGACGCGGGTGGCGGTTCTCGATGGCATCGAATGGCAGGTCCCGGCGGAGGATATCAATGCTTCGCTGCCTAGTCACATGGACAGTCGGCACAACGACTTCCCGAAGCTGGTCGCCGATGATGACGGCCGAATCTGGCTATTCAGCCGCAATCGCACGATCCGCCAGCGCGACATGCCGGACGACACGCCCCTGCACCGTGCGGTGTGGGAAATCTGGGGCAGCACACTGGACGGCGATGAATGGACCACTCCGTACGAGTTTCCGTCCAGTGGCGGGCGGCAGGATGTGCGCTGGGGTGTCGCGCCGGACGGAGCCGGCAACTTGGTCGCCGCGTGGCAGTCCGATGGCCGCGACTACTACGACTTTCTCTACCAGCACACAGATGTCTTCGCGGCCAAGCTGCCTTCGCTGGGACGTGCTGCCGCTGCGCCGGATTTGCGCGTCAGGCCCGAACGGGTAGTGCGATTTCATAACGTGGTCCCCACTGAGGTGGAGGACCTCAAGCGGGTGCGCGGCTACGAGATCAGTTCCGGGGGCAAGACCTACAAGATCTACCGAGGCGATACCCACCGGCACACGGAGTTCTCGATGGACGGCAACAACGATGGCTCCCTCTTCCAGACGTATCGCTACGCGCTCGACGCGGCCAGCCTCGACTACCTGCTCGTCAGCGAGCACAACTTCCAGGGGGGGCCGGACAACCCGTACATCAACTGGGTATTGCAGCAGGCCGCCGATCTCTTCTCCGTCGGCGGCACCTTCCAGCCGTTCTACGGATACGAGCGCTCAGTCCGGTACCCAGACGGCCATCGCAACATTCTGCTGCCCACGCGCGGCACCCCGACACTGCCCATTCTTCCCGAAGAGTCCAGCCACGCCAGCGGGGCAGGCCGGCTGTACGAGTACCTGCGGGGCAATGGCGGCGTCGCGATCTCCCACACCTCGGCGACGGGCATGGGAACGGATTGGCGGGACAACGATCCGGAGGTCGAACCCTTGGTTGAGATTTTCCAGGGAGACCGTGTGTCGGCCGAATACGAAGGTGCCCCGCTAGCGGCGGACGGCGATCGCCCGACTACGCAGGCGGGCGGGTTCGAGCCCGCGGGATACGTCTGGAACGCTTGGGCCAAGGGCTACAAGCTCGGCGTACAAGCCGCTTCGGACCATTTGTCAACGCACTACTCCTATGCCTGCACCATCGCGGAGGACTTCACGCGCGAGGGGCTGATCGACGCAATGAAGCAGCGTCACAGCTACGGCGCTACCGACAACATCGTGCTGGACTACCGGATGGAGGCAAACGGGGGCGAATACCTCCAAGGCGACATCGTCAAGGTCGACGGAGAATTCCGCCTGACAGTCAACGTCCTAGGCACTTCGCCGATCCGCCAGATTGACATCATCAAGAACCAAGAGTTCCTGTACACTCGCCAGAAGCTCCCGCAGGATCTGGAGTTCAGCTACGAGGACGCGGGCAAGACACCGGGCGAGGACTACTACTACGTCAGGGTCGAGCAGAACGACGGCAATGTCGCGTGGTCCTCTCCGATCTGGGTGACGACGAACTAGCCCGGCCCGGTTCCCGGCTGCATGCGCGGCACTTGACGGTGCCGCGTGGACTGCTCGAACGAGTGTGCGAAGCCGATCAGTTTCGGCTCGGACCAAGCCGCGCCGAAGAACGACACGCCCACGGGCAGACCGTGTACGAGCCCGCCGGGAACGGTGATATGCGGATATCCGGCCCGCGCGGCGGCCGAAGAGCAGCTGGGGAACGAAGACCGGTCGCCATGCACAAGGTCGGTGACCCAGGCCGGCCCCGTTGTGGGCGCGAAGAGCGCGTCGAGTTCGAACTCGCCCATCGTGGTGTCGATAGCAGCCCTGCAGCGGTCGCGACTCGCTTTGACGGTATC